>CAMCFL010000402.1 GCA_945873715.1 Akkermansia muciniphila | reverse complement strand
GCCGCCCCACACCACGAGGGTGTCGTCGAGCAACCCGCGCGAGTGCAGGTCCGACAGCAGTGCGCCGATGGGTTGGTCGATGGCCCGGCAGTTCCGGCGCATCGCCGTTTCGAGATTCTGGTGCTGGTCCCATCCGCCGTGGTTGACCTCGATGAAGCGGACGCCGCGTTCGGCAAACCGACGGGCGAGCAGGCACTGTCGGGCGAAGGAATCGGTGGGGGCATCCCCCACGCCGTAACGCGCCAGCGTGTCAGGCGATTCGCCTTTGAGGTCGAGGAGCTCGGGAACCTGCGCCTGCATGCGGAAGGCCAGTTCGTAGGACTGGATCACCCCTTCGACTTCGGCGTGGCCATCGGTGGTGTGCAGGAAATCGCGATTCATGGCCTGCACCAGATCGAGTTGCCGACGCTGCTGGGGATTGGTCAGCAGCCGGTTCTCGATGTTGCCCAGCGAGGCGGAGGGATTGCCCTCACGGAGGGCACCGATGCGGGTGCCTTGGTAAACGGCGGGCAGGAAGGCACTGCCAAAGTTCTGCGCCCCGAACTGGAGCGGCGGCGACAGGGTGATGAACCCTGGAAGATTCTCGTTCTCCGTTCCCAGGCCGTAGAGCACCCACGCGCCCATCGATGGCCGGATGAACTGGGAGCTTCCGGTGTGCAACTGCACGAACGCCTGCGGATGATTCGGGATATCGGTGTGCATCGAGCGCACCAGGCACAGTCGGTCGGCATGTCTCGCCACGTGCGGGAACAACTCGGAGATCCACAGACCCGACTGACCGTGCTGTTGGAAGGAGAACGGCGATCCGATCAGCTCTCCACCACCCCCTCGGGAAGGGCCGGCTTTGCCGGCGTCCTTCTGCAACTGGGGTTTGTAGTCGAAGGTGTCGAGATGGGACGGGCCTCCCTGCATGCACAGGAAGATGACCCGCTTCGCCAGTGGCTTGAAATGCGGGGCACGAACACCCAGAGGCGCGGATGAATCCAAGGCCTTCGCCAGCGGCTCGGCTCCCTTCGCCGCAACCCCGGAGAAGGCCATCCAACCAAAGCCCGCTGCGACCGTCTGCAAGAGCTGACGTCGGCTCATCGGCTGGGGCTGCACCCCGCGGCAGGTGTATGGAGCATTCATGGGAAGGAGATTCAGTGGAGAAAGCGGAACTCGGCGGAGGCAAAGAGCGCCTGGGCGAAGGAGGCCCAAACCACCTCCCCTGGACGAGAGGTCTCGCGTCCGCGCGCACCGGGTCGGCGGCGGCGCTCCGGAACGGAGCCGGAGCGGGGTGTCGGATTGCGGGCAACATCGCCCAGTTCGGTGCGGAGGAACTCCGCGGCCCGCATCACTTCCCGGGGCGTGGGCGGACGTCCAAAGGCGAGGCGATAGGCGCGATCAATCCGTTCGCGTGGGGCGAGGTTTCCCTCGGCCAACAGACGAAGGGCAAAAGCCCGGGAGATCTGGAGGATCGCCTCGTTGTTCATCAGGTAGAGAGCCTGGGCGGGGACGTTGGTCGTGTCCCGGTCTGCCACCACCAGGCTGGGTTCGGCGAAGTCGAACAGGTCCATCGACTCGGGCACGAACCCACGCACCACCGGCAGGTAAACACTCCGCTTCCGCGCAACGGGATTCTCGTTCCGGGAATCCGTCCCGCGACGGATGGGACCATCCCCAAGCCGTGAGACCGGGGAGCCGACGGGAGGAACGGCATCGAGCACACCCGCCACGGCCAGCATGGCATCCCGGAGGGCCTCGGCGTCGAGACGACGCGGGCTCGACCGCCAGAGAAGGGTGTTGTCGGGATCGATCTCCAGACCCCGCTCGGACGTCGCCGACGAAAGCTGATAGGTCCGGCTCAGGACCAGTTCGCGGAGGAGCTTCTTGAGCGACCCGCCTTCCCGCTGAAAACGCACCGCCAGATGGTCGAGCAGCTCGGGGTGCGTGGGTCGTTCTCCCTGGGCTCCAAACTCGTCCGCCGTCCGCACCAACCCTCGGCCGAAAAGATGGAGCCAGACCCGGTTCACCTGAACGCGGGCGGTCAGTGGATTCTCCGGGCGGGTCAGCCACTGCGCCAACTGGAGGCGTCCCGAAGCGCGGGCGGGAATCATGGGTGGTGGCACGGTGTTGAGCACCTCGACGAAGCCACGGGGCACCGGATCTCCGCGCTGGGAGATTTCGCCGTGGAGGAGCAAGGCGCAGTGCATTGGACGTCCCTCGCGCACGGCCATGGCGCGTGGCGTGCCCTCGGCGGGCATGGGCGGCAGCGGGAGTTCGGGCTCGCTCCGATTGCGATTGAGAGCGGCACGGCGGGCCGCCTGTCGGGCCGCCTTGACCCCGGGTTTTCCCGAACCGCCCGCGGATTCCTTCCGGGCCTCTGGAGTCGCAGGCATGGGCATCGGCGCCTCCGGCGTCTGCCCGAGAGCGATCAGGCTCGAGGGGTGGCGGTTGCCCTGATTGGTGGCCGTTCCGTAGAGGGTCTGGGTACTGCGGAAGATGCCGGCCATCGCGTAGTAATCGCGCTGGGAGATCGGATCGAACTTGTGATCGTGGCACCGGGCGCATGCCACCGACACACCGAGGATGGCCCGGGTCGTGACATCGATCTGTTCGTCCACCAGATCCATGAGGAACTGTTCGCGCCGACGCTCATTCAATCCCTTGGGGCCCACCGCCAGGAACCCGGTGGCCACGACATTCCGATCCCGTTCGGCGGCATCCTTTGCGGGAAGCAGATCGCCCGCGACCTGGCGGCGGATGAACTCGTCGTAGGGCAGGTCCGCATTCACCGCCTCGATCACCCAATCGCGATAGCGCCACGCCTCGGGAAAGGCGTAGTTGCGTTCCTTGCCGGTGCTCTCGGCGTAACGCGCCACATCCATCCAGTGACGCCCCCAACGTTCTCCAAATCGCGCCGAAGCCAGCAGATCGTCGACGATCCTGGTGAAGGCCTCGGGAGTGGGGTTGGCGGCGTATTGCTCGACCACTCTCGGATCGGGTGGCAGACCCACCAGGTCGAAGCTCACCCGGCGCACCCGTGTGCGCGGATCCGAATCCGAAACGGGTTCAATCCCGGCCGCCTCCATCGAAGAGAGGAGGAAACGGTCCACGTCTGACCAGGCCCAATCGGAGCGTTTCACCGAAGGAACCGCCGGAGCCTTGGGAATCTGGAACGACCAGAAGTCCCGCCCCTCGGCCACGTCCGGCTTTCCACGACGGATCGGCTTCGCGGTGGACTCGGAGCCCGCCGTGTCCGCCCATGCGCGTACCCCTTCGGTCAGAAGGCACAACGCGACCCAGACGACGCAACGGGATGGAGAGTGGAGTTTCACAACGACAGAACCAGACGCTCTGCCGGGTTTGACGCCATCCAGCCATGCGAGGTTACGCTCCGGAACCGTCAGAGGCACGAGCTCCGCGAGTCCGAAACTTCGGCATGGGAGGACTGGGGGGGGAAATGGGGGGCGGAATGGGGGGCCTCTTGATTTGGTTGTCACCGTTGCGGGCCCGCTGCCCTCAGCGGGCGTTTTCACATCGCCGCCTGAGCGCAGGCGGCCTACATCCATGACCAACTCAGGATGCACCCGACTGACGGGGACTCGCGGAACTCGTTCCTCCGAAGCGGTCGGGCCGCGCATTCCGACGGTCACCTTCCTGAAATCCCGTCCGGTCAACGAGCCGCCGGGATCGTGTCGGAGTAGAACTCCCAGGGATAATCGTCGTCGCTGAGCAGCACGGTCAGGGTTCCTTCGGCGGGTTGGACCACGGAGCGGCCGGGAGTGCTGGTCGTGGGACTTCCCGGGGGTGCGACCTGGCTGCGGAAGATCTTCCTTGGAACCACGGCGCCATCGCGTTGCGCCCGCAAGGTCTGACCCTCGTACTCGGTGAAAGGCCGATGGCCCATGACGGGACCGCGCATGCCGTGCAACTGACAGGCGGCGACGCCGACCTGATTGCCGCGGCCCTGCATGAGTCGGCCCCAGGCTTCCCGCCGCCATCCCAGCGCATGCAGGTACGAGAATGGAACCGTCTCGGTGGTCTCGCGGAGTTCCGCCTCCCAGGAGCCTTCCTC
>CAMCFL010000401.1 GCA_945873715.1 Akkermansia muciniphila | reverse complement strand
AAACGCCCCAAAAGAATCTCCCACCCCGGAGGGGTGGCAGAGCTTCAACCCCTCCGGGGTTGATGGGACTTTTCGCGCCCGTACCCGGGGTGGTACCCCGGGCTAATCGCTGCCATCCCTCCGGGATGAGGAGGTGCACCGCGTCCGGTTGCCGCATCGGGGACGGAGGTCTTCGCATGGCGCATCGGGGGCAGTGTCAAGATGCGCCCCCCGCACCCACGGACTCGTGGAAATCGTCCCTCCGAAGGCGGGCGGTGCCTCATCGCCGCCTGAGGGCAGGCGGCCTAGGGCGCGGGCAGTTTCCAGTTCCAATCTGTTCAGCGGCCCCGTATCCCCTCCGGCCATGCGGAACTTCGGCTTAGCTCATGCGGGGTGGCTCTTGGTCGCCCTCCTCCTTGCGGGCTGCAGTCCATCACGTTTCGTCGCCAACCGACTGTTGAAGGCGCCGAATTCCTATCCGACCTGGTTCGCTCCCGAACCGCGGGTCTTCCTGGGCTACCAACAAGACGTCACCGACCAACTCCGGATCGAAGCCATGCTCGTCACCTGGAATCGATACATCACCAATGGACGCGCGCTCCCCGGTGGACCATTCCCCTTCGAAGCGAACCACACCCCCTCCTGGACATTCGTCGAGCGATTCGGAGCCGATCCGGCACGCATCGCCTTCCGGGTGGTCCCGCCGGCGGCCTATCAACTCACCCTCACCGCCACCCACTGGATCGAAAATGGACGCGAGAAGGCCGAGTTCGATTTTCATCGGGCGATCCCTGCGCCAGCCCGGCCCGGCCTCGCGCAGCCGCATGGGACGGTCGTCCTGCTTCACGGCTATGGGCTCGACCAGGACACGATGTTGCCCTGGGCGTTCTGGCTGGGCGAACGGGGGTGGCAATCGGTGTTGGTGGATCTCCGCGGGCACGGTCGATCCTCCGGGAACTCAATCTCCTTTGGCCCGGTGGAAGAACGGGAACTGAACGCCCTCCTGACCCACCTCCAGAGCACCGGCCGGGCTCCCGAACCCGTGATTGCCCTGGGCGTCTCGTTCGGAGCCACGCTGGCACTCCGTTGGACGAGTGCGGATCCGCGCCTGGACTCGGCGGTGGCCATTGCTCCGTACTCCCATCTCGGCGAAGCGATCGAGAATGTCCGGGCCGATTTCGCCTCCTGGGTCCCCGCCTCCTGGATTCGGGCCGGAGTCCGACGACTTCCCGAGGTCCTGGGCGTTCCCGGGGAAGAACTCAACACCCTGTCCGTGCTCCGGCGTCGACCGATCCCCGCGTTGTTCCTGGCGGGGGGAAACGATGTGATCGCCCCACCGGCGGCCGTCGAGGCCCTTCAGAATGCCAGCAGCGCAGGCAGCCGACTCTGGGTCCTGGACAGATCGAACCACGAAGCGTTGCCCTTCCGGTTTCCCGAGATGGCACCGGTCATTGAACGATGGATGGAAGAACGGAAACGGCCCAGTCGGTAGATCCTGCGCGTTCCCCCGTCAGAAGACCGTCGTGGGCAGTCCGGAGGTTTCCCTGACCCTTCGGGCGATCGCGGACAGATCCGCCAGGGACGCGTGGCCACAGCGTGCGGAGACGGGAGGCCGACTGGCGGAATAGACCTGGACCGAAGTGATCCGGGCCCCATTCCGGCGCAACTCATCCACCCGGGCGGCGAAGGCATCCTGCTCGGACAGGGGCACGGCGCGACCCTGGATCCGGGGGAAGAGACTCTGAAGGATCACCTCGCGACCCTGGGCAAAGTGTTGGAGGGTCTGGAGCAGTTCGGCAAAGGGCAACTCCGCTTGGTTGACTTGGCGGAACCATCCTTCGGAACCGGCATCCAGCTTGGCCCAGACTTCATCCTGGGCGGTCAGAAGCCGGAGTCCCTTTCGAACATGCGGTTCGAGCAACCCGGTGCTGTTGGTGATCAGGGCCACCTTGAAAAACCCATGGTTCCCCTGGGCCCGCAGGTGCATCACCCGCTCGACCACCTCTTCAAAGACCGGGCACAGGGTCGGCTCGCCGTTGCCACTGAGCGCCACATGCCCCAATCGGAGGCAATCCGACGGCGCTCCCGCACATCCGGCGAGCTCCTCTCCCCTTCCCGACCGGATCAGATCCAGCACCTCTTCCAGTTCAGCCAGCATCACCCCGACATCCGGCACCGCCGCCGCACCGCAGAGAAGGGTCCGGCGGACATCGCAATACACACAGTCGAAGTTGCAGCGTCCGTCCGGATTCAGGTTGAGCCGGACCGATAGCCCGCCGGCGCGGGGTGAAACCACGACCTGCACGAACTGAAAGGTCTTCTGTCGTTGGCTGACCTGCGGGGCAGCGACTGCGTTCATGCCCCGAGATCGTCGGCATGGCCCGCCCCATCCGCCAACCACTCGTTGCCGCGCATGTCTCCATCCTTGCCTCGGCCATTCCGTCCCGGAGCAACCCGGGCGCGGTCCCGGACAATCCCGGATCAGACCGCGGATGCCACCGGTGCCACGCTCTTTTCGGGCCAGACGCTTGACCCCTGCCGTGTTGGGCTGGATTTTCGAGCGCATCCGCACAACGCGCCCCGTCCAGGGCGCTGTGTCTTACCGATCCTCACATGTCTTCGCACACCACCAACCTTCACGTCCTCTCCTGGGTCCAGGAGCAGGTCCGCCTCTGCCAGCCTGATCGCGTCGTCTGGTGCGACGGATCCGAAGCGGAATGCGAACGGCTCTACAAACAGGCGGTCAACGAGGGGATCCTGCTCAAGCTCAATCCGGAGAAGCATCCCCGGAGCTATTACCACCGCTCCAATCCCAACGACGTCGCCCGGGTCGAACAACTGACCTACATCTGCACGCCGACCGAGGAGGAAGCCGGCCCCACCAACAACTGGGCCGAACCCCGTGCGATGTACCGTCGGATGGAGGAACTCACGCGCGGTGCCATGAAGGGTCGCACCATGTACGTCGTGCCGTATCTCATGGGGCCGCCGGGATCCCCCCTCGCCAAGGTCGGGGTCGAGTTGACCGACTCGCTCTACGTTGTCCTGAACATGCGGATCATGACCCGCATGGGTGACCCGGCCTGGGAACAGCTCAAGGACTCCGATGATTTCAACCGAGGGCTTCACTGCCTCCTCGATGTCCATCCCGACCGCCGCTTCGTCTGCCACTTCCCTCAGGACAACAAGATCATCTCGGTGGGTTCCGGCTACGGGGGCAACGTCCTGCTCGGCAAGAAATGCCTCGCCCTCCGCATCGGCTCCTATCTCGGCCGACGCGAGGGGTGGCTCGCCGAACACATGCTGATTCTTGGAGTGGAGTCACCCGAGGGAGAAAAGACCTTCGTCGCGGCCGCCTTCCCCTCGGCCTGTGGCAAGACCAACTTCGCCATGCTGGTCCCGCCCACCTGCTACAAGGGATGGAAGATCTGGACCGTCGGCGATGACATCGCGTGGATGTACCCTGGGGCCGATGGTCGGTTGTGGGCCATCAATCCCGAGAACGGCTACTTCGGTGTCGCGCCCGGCACCAACGGCAGCACCAACCCCAACGCGATGGCGACGCTCTCCCATGACACCATCTTCACCAACGTCGCCCTGAAACCTGACGGCACTGTCTGGTGGGAAGGTCACGATGATCCGCCGCCCGCGGAATGTCTGGACTGGCAGGGACGCCCCTGGACCCCGGCTTCCAAGGAAAAGGCGGCCCATCCCAACTCGCGGTTCACCGCGCCCATGTCCAACAACCCATCGCTGGCCGCCGAGGTCAACGAACCCGCGGGCGTTCCCATCTCCGCCATCATCTTCGGCGGCCGCCGTGCCACCACGCTGCCCTTGGTCTGCGAGGCGTTCAACTGGGTCCATGGCGTCTACATCGGTGCCACCATGGGCTCCGAGACCACCGCCGCCGCCGCCGGAGTCGTTGGGCAGGTCCGACGCGACCCCATGGCGATGCTCCCCTTCTGCGGTTACAACATGGGGTGGTACTTCCGCCACTGGTTGAACCTCCGGAAGAAGATCAAACTCCCGCCCCGAATCTTTCAGGTGAACTGGTTCCGCAAGACTCAAGACGGCCGCT
>CAMCFL010000400.1 GCA_945873715.1 Akkermansia muciniphila | reverse complement strand
CGACGGACGGTTCAACCGCGCCATGGCCATCACGCAGCCGGGCATGTTCTTGTCGCATCCGCCGATCGCGACGAATCCGTCGAAGCCCTGGCAGCCCACCACGGTCTCGATCGAGTCGGCGATGACCTCGCGCGACACGAGGGAGTACTTCATGCCCTCGGTGCCCATCGAGATGCCATCGGAGATGGTGATGGTATTGAAGACGACGGCCTTGCCGCCGGCGTCATTGATCCCCATGGCCACGCTCACCGCCAACTGGTCGAGGTGCATGTTGCAGGGGGTCACCATCGACCAGGTCGAGGCCACCCCCACCTGGGCCTTCTTGAAGTCCGCCTTCTTGAATCCCGTGGCGTAAAGCATCCCGCGACTCGGAGCCCGCTCGATCCCGTCGACCACAGCCGATGAGTAGGTGCGCTCCTGCGATTGAACTGCCGTCTTCTTCTTCATGCGTCCGGACAGTGTCCGGAAGCCGGCCCACTTCGCCAACTCCGATTTGACGGGGCCTTGCCCTCGGGGGCATCTGGAGTTTGTCACGGTTGCAGGCCCGCTGCCCCCAGCGGGCGTTTCCTCATCGCCGCCTGAGGGCAGGCGGCCTACATCCATGACAAACTCCAGATGCACGCCTTGCCCTCCTCTTTCGGAACGGTAGCTTCCGCCCATGCGGTCTGCGCACGCCGTGGTGGGAACGTACGAGGGTCCTTGGGACGAACCCTCCGTCGCGGCCTGGGCCCGGGGCCTGCGCGGGCAACTGGCGGCACCGTCCGTGAGTCTGGGAGTGCTCTTTGTTTCCCCGCGATTCGAAGCCCCGTGGGCGTTCCTCCTCGAAACCCTCCGCCTGGAAGCCCGCATTCCCCTTTTGGTCGGGGCCATCACCGCCGGCTGCACCAGCGGCGGCATGGAACAGCCCGACGCCACCGGCTTCGTTCTCGCCCTCTATCATCTTCCCGGTGCCCGCCTCCGCGCCGTTCACGTCCAGGATGACGACCTGGAACGGATCTCGGAACCGTCGGACTGCCATCGATTCACCGGGGTCGAACCCCCGGCCTCCCGCGGTTGGATGATCTTCGCCGACCCCTTCCAGACGAACAACGAAGGTTGGTTGCGCGCGTGGAACAAGGCCTACCCCGGAATTCCGCTCGTCGGAGGCCTCGCCACCGGCGAGGCCTCGGAGCGGAGTAGCGCCCTCTTCCTCGACGGCGACATCCACCTGCAAGGGACCGTGGCGGTGTCGGTCGGAGGCGGCGCGGCGATCCTTCCGGTGGTCTCGCAGGGCTGTTGTCCCATCGGCGAACCCTGGACCATCACCCGGGCGGAACGGAATTTCATCCTCGGGATCGGCAACCGGCCCGCCTACTCGGTGCTCGTCGAGACCTACAACCGCCTCAGTGCCGAGGAACAGATCCTCTGTCACGACAACATGATGGTCGGGTTCGCCTGTGACGAGTACCGGGATGAGTTCCAGCCCGGGGATTTCCTCGTGCGCCAACTGATCGGAGCCGATCCCCGGGCCGGAGCCCTGGCCGTGGGCGCCAAACCCCGGACCGGCCAGACCATCCAGTTCCAACGCCGCGATGCGGCGGCGGCCACCCTCGACCTGACCCGCGTCCTGGAACGGACCCGTGGATTGCTTGGGTCACGCCGGGTTTTCGGTGGGGTTCTCTGGACCTGCTCGGGACGCGGTGCCGGATTCTTCGGGGTGCCAAGCCACGACGCCGGTTTGATCCAGGAACATCTCGGACCCCTGGTGGTGGCCGGCGGCACCGCCAGTGGAGAGATCGGGCCCGTGGGGAACCGGAGCTTCTTTCACGCCTACACGGCGTCGCTTGGGTTGCTGGTCAGTGCTTGAGCGAAAAGCCGGACCGGGTTGAAGTCGCCGGGCACATGGAAGACCTCACGCCCCCCGTGGCGCCCACACCGCCGGCCATGCCGGCCGCGGAGACCTTGATCCTGCCTCCGGACATCCTGAACCGGATCGATTTCGCGTCCTGCTTTCCCTCGATCCAGCCGGTCGAACTGGAACTGGGTGCCGGGGACGGTTCCTTCCTGCTCCGGTATTCCGCGCTCCATCCGGAACGGAACTTCCTCGGGGTGGAACGGCTGCTGGGTCGCCTGCGCAAGATCGACCGCAAGGGGCGTCGATTGGGTCTGACGAACCTGCGGGCACTGCGGCTCGAGGCCGCCTACGTCCTCGAGTGGATGATCCCACCGGCTTCGCTCTCCGCCCTGCACGTGTACTTCCCCGATCCCTGGCCGAAGCGTCGGCACTGGAAACGGCGGCTGATCAACGAGCGTTTCACCGGCCTGGTCGCACGGGCCCTCCGGCCGGGAGGGCGCTTCTACGTGCGGACCGATGACGCCAGCTACTTCGAACAGATGACCGAGGTCGGCAATGGCCAGGCGCTGTTCCAGCCCGTGGCGGAGCCCGCCGAATTGCTGGCGGTCATCACCGATTTCGAGGCCGACTTCAACCGCGACGGAATCGCCACGCGCCACGCGGCCTGGGAGCGGAAGCCGAACGCACCGGTTCAACACCCTTCCCCCGAGGCCCGCATCGCCCCATGATCCCGACCATGTTCGCTTCGTTCCGTCCGAAGTTCCTGGCGCCCGGCCCCGGATGGTTCTCCTGGGTGACCCTCGGTCTGCTCTTCGCCAGCCAGGCGATGGGGCAGACCGCACCCATGCTGACCGAGAAGCAACTGGTCTTCCTGGAGAACGCGGCCCGTGGCCGGTTCCGCGGGCGATGGATCGAGGCCAGATCCAACGAGCTGGCCTCGCTCCGGATCAAGGCCGAGGGATACCAGGCTGAAATCCCGAAGAACCATCTTGTGGGGGGATTGATCGTTTCACGGCGCTACACCGACGACGCGCGCACTCAGTCGGTGGCCTACGAAGCTCTGGAATCGAGTGCCGCCCTGACCGGATTCTACCTGACCGCGATGGCCTACTGGTTTTCGGTCGACCTGAAACCCCAGGCCCTCGAACGGATCCGCGACTCTCTCACCGGCCTCGAAAGCCTGGCAACGGTCTCCGGCCGACCGGGCTACCTCGCGGCCTTCGCTGCCAGCGCTTCCGATCCGCTCTACCGTGCCACCTATGCCGGCATCGGAGGGGCCGACCCGGGCCGGATCGGGTTCGGGCGTCTGGCCCAACCGGGCAGCGCGGGTCAGGTCTGGATTGGCGGAGCCTCGAGGGAAACCTATGCAGCAGTCGTGCTGGGACTGGCCACCGTTCACAAGCGGATCCGTGAGCCCAGGATCCGGCAGCGGGCCAGCAATCTGATGGATCAGATCATCGTGCGACTCGAGCAGGACCAGTGGCGGATCACCGACGGAAAGAGGCCGCACGAATATGTCACTCCGCTGTTGCGGGCGGCCATCCTTCGCACCGGTGCCTCGGTCAATCCCGAACGCTACATCCGCAAGTACGAAGCCGCGGCCAAACTTGCCCTGGAGTATCCGACGCCCACCGCCCCGCTTTATGGGGATCCGCGCCCGAGCATGTTCAATCTGGCGAACCTGGTCACCCTGACCAGCCTCGAGACCAACGAGACCCGCAGCCTCGGGTTCCAGAACCGGCTCACCCAGGTGTGGCGCCGGAATGGCAGCGAACTGAACCCCTGGATCGCCATGGCTTACGTCAACGCCTTCGATCGACCGCCCAACGACATGCTGGCCACCGCCACGCTCCAGGGAATCCTTCAACTTTACCCGCCCGCCCCCCGATGGCAGCGGGCCGCCGCCCCCCTCGCTTCCAATCATCCCGTCGTTCTCGCCAATGGCCGAACCTGGTCGCGCGATGCCCGGCTTCTCCATCTGCGGAGTTCGGACGCCTTCGCCTGGGATGCCTCGCCTCGCGATCTCACCCCGGGGATCGATGCGCCGGTCGCCCACTCCGGCGTGGACTACCTGACCCTCTTCTGGATGGCGCGCGACTCGGGGATCATTCCGAACGAAGATTCGCCCCGGACCGAATCCGGCCCCAACCGATCCCGGCCGGAGGTCGCACGCCCCAAGCCCCTGCCCCTGCCCCCGCCCGGCACGACCAACCAGGCGGGCTCC
>CAMCFL010000399.1 GCA_945873715.1 Akkermansia muciniphila | reverse complement strand
GACGGGCGAAGAATCCCATTTCCTGCGCCACCACCAACGGTGCGCAGTCGTTGAGCGGGACGAAGCCCACGCGCACCAGCAGGCCACCGGCAACCGCCGGGAAACCTGGAGGTGTGGCCTGTCGTGCTTTGCGCAGTCGCTCCATCCGTGGCCCCGGAGAGCGCGCCGGATGCCGTGATGCCAACTCGGCCCGATGAATGCTCCGCTTAAATCTCGTCCGCCGGATGAAACGATCTCATGGATGAAAAGTCCCATCGACAGTCAGCAGTTGCAGGCCTTCGCGATGCTCGCCCGCAACGGGAGCTTTACCCAGACCGCACGGGACCTGTTCCTGACGCAGTCTGCCATCAGCCACTCCATCAAGGCGCTGGAGAGTGATGTCGGTTGCCGTCTTTTGGACAGGGTGGGCAGGAAGGTCACATTGACCCAGGCGGGGGAACACCTGCTCAAGTACGCCGAGCGCGTCCTCGCCGAACTGCGCCAGGCCCGGGAGGGCCTGGAGGAACTCGGACGCTGGGGCCATGGACGATTGCGCATCGGGGCGCCGGTCACGCTGTGCCAGTATCTGCTCCCGACCGTTCTGCGCGAATTCAAGGAGAGCTTCCCCCACTGTCATCTGAGCATCGAACCCGGTGACTCCCGGGAGATCCTGGAGGCAGTGGACCAACGTCGGGTCGATCTGGCCGTCACCCTCGAACCCCAGGGCGAAGATCAATTCAACTTCATCCCACTGTTCAGCGATGACATGGCCTTCGTTGTTTCCCCGCTCCACCCGTGGGCGACCGAAGGCAAGGTCACCCGTGCGGACATCCCCCGGCAGAACTTCATCGTCTATCGCCGCGGCAGCCGGACCTGGCGGATGATCGAATCCTATTTCCGCGACGAGGAAATGGTCCTGAACGCCGTCATCGAGCTCGGTGCCATGGATGCGATCAAGGAACTCGTGAAGGTCGGGCTCGGCATCTCCGTGCTCGCCCCGTGGGTGGCCCGGAAGGAACTGCTCGAACAATCGCTGGTCGCCTTGCCCGTCGGTCGCCGGGTCCTCCGACGCACCTGGGGCATCGTCCATTGGATGGGACGACGCCCGACGCTCGCCGAAGAGACGTTCATCGGGCTGTGCCGCTCGGCGACGGAGGGCTGGGGCGATCAACCGACCCAGGCAGGATAGTCGGTGTACCCCTTCGGCCCCGAGGCGTAGAAGGTGTTCTCGTCGGGAACATTCAGCGGTGCATGCCGACGGAACCGCTCCGGCAGATCGGGATTGGAAAGGAACGGGACACCAAAGGCGATGGCATCGGCCCAGCCTTCGGCCAGGGCACGATCGCCACTCTCATGAGTGAAGCCGCCTGCGGAAACGATCTTCCCTGGGTAGGCCGGGCGCAGTTCCTGCGGACCCACGCCTTCCTTTGCCCCGTGGGCAATGTCCTGCGCGGTGACCTGCGTCACGTGGGCATAGGCCAGGCCCAACCGGGTCAACTCCCGCAGGACGTGACCGAAGGTGCTCAGCGGATCGGAATCATGCATGTCGTTGAACACCCCGCCGGGCGACAGCCGGATCCCCACCCGATCCGCGCCCCAGACACCGACCACCGCCTCGGTTACTTCCAAGGTCAGACGGGAGCGGTTCTGCACCGATCCGCCGTAGTCGTCGCCGCGATGGTTGGTGCCGTCGCGCAGGAACTGGTCGAGCAGATAGCCGTTGGCGTTGTGGATCTCCACGCCATCGAATCCGGCCGCCTTGGCCAACCGGGCGCCGTGGACATACTCCGCGATGATCCCGGCGATCTCCGACCGTTCCAGCGCCCGGGGCGCGACGTAGTCTTCCATCGCCGTTCCCGTGAAGATCTTCCCGCGGGGCGCAATCGCCGAAGGGGCGACCGGAAGCTCACCGCCCGGCTGATAAGACGGATGCGAGATCCTCCCGACATGCCAGAGCTGGAGGAAGATCCTGCCACCCGCCGCGTGCACGGATCGGGTCACCCCCTGCCACCCGGCCACCTGTTCGTCGGTGAAGATCCCCGGGGTGTTCGGGTAACCGAATCCGCGAGGCGAAACCGAGGTCGCCTCGCTGATGATCAGCCCGGCCGAGGCGCGCTGGGTGTAGTACTCGGCGTTCAGGGCCACGGGAACGTTGCCGACCCCAGCCCGACACCGGGTCAGCGGTGCCATCAGGATCCGGTGGGGCAACCGCACCGCGCCGAGTTGGATCGGATCAAACAAGGTGGGAACAGAACTCATGTCAGCCGAGATGGGGGATCAAAGCCGGGCTCCAACGCAATCCCCGGTTCCATGCAACAAGGTCATCCCGGTGCTGATGCCGCAGAACGGGCGATCCGAGTGATTCGTGGGCAGCCTCGGTTCGGACTCGGTCACGGACTCGCGGAGCTCGGGTGCATCTTGAGTTGGTCATGATTGTAGGCCCGCTGCCCTCAGCGGGCGCTTTCACATCGCTGCCTGAGGACAAGCGGACTACTCCGGTGAAAACCATTGCCCACGAATCACACCAAACACACGAACTCCGCGGTTCCATTCGTGTGCCTTCGTGTGATTCGTGGGCACCTTCTGCACCCACAGTGGGAGTTCGGGTATTGCGAGCAAGATTGATCTGTATTACTCCCACCCCATGAACACGATCTCGCTCAAGCTGCCGGACTCGTTGCTCAAGCGTCTGGAAGCGGCCGCGCGGGCACGGGGCACCACCAAGTCGTCGGTGGTGCGCCAGTGCCTGGAACAGTCTCTGGACGCCCGTCCAAGCGGTGACGACGTCAGCTGCTACGATCTGGCAGCAGACCTGGCCGGCTCGTTGAAAGGGCTGCCGTGCGACCTGGCGACCAACCCCAGGCATATGGAAGGGTTTGGCCAGTGAAAACGGCGGTCCTGCTGGACACGGGGCCGTTGGTGACCTTTCTCGCCGATGGACTGCAGCATCACGCCTGGGTCTGCGAGCAGTGGAAGCGGATACACACTCCGTTGCTGACCTGTGAGCCGGTGCTGACCGAAGCCGCCTTCCTGCTCAAACGCGAGGGGCGGAATACCGATCCGCTTTTTGAACTGCTGGAGCGGGGCGTCCTGCGGGTGGGGATGGAAATCGAGGACCAACTGGCGGACCTCCGAACGTTGATGATCCGATATCGGGATCGTCCCATGTCACTGGCCGATGCGTGTCTGGTACGGATGAGTGAACTCCACCGGGACTGCACCGTGTTCACGTTGGACGCGGACTTCCGGATCTATCGGCGCCACGGCAACAAGGTCATCCCGGTGCTGATGCCGCAGAACGGGCGATTCGAGTGATTCGTGGGCAGCCTCGGTTCGGACTCGGTCACGGACTCGCGGAGCTCGGGTGCATCTTGAGTTGGTCATGATTGTAGGCCCGCTGCCCTCAGCGGGCGCTTTCACATCGCTGCCTGAGGACAGGCGGACTACTCCGGTGAAAACCGTTGCCCACGAATCACACCAAAAGCACGAACTCCGCGGTTCCATTCGTGTGCCTTCGTGTGATTCGTGGGCACTTCCTCTCCCGTCTGCGGTCGTCCGTCATACCCCTCCGCGGTTCAGGATGCACTCTCCCCTCCGTCTTCCCGGGATCCGCAGGTGACATCCGCACCGGATCCGCTCAGCTTTCGAGACTGCGTCGGACGGCCTGAACGGGAAAGAATACCTGCGTTGGCCGGTCGATCCGACACGCTTTTGCTGGATGGAAACTGCTCGCCAACGAATTGACCTTTGGACCCTGCCCCTGGTACTGGCGGTCCTCGCGTTCGCCGGTTGCGCGTCCCCCGGATCGCTTCGTCCGACGGTCTCCCGCCAACTGCAGGACCGCACCGGACATCCCCTCGACACCGCGGCTCCGGCCGGCAGTTTGCGGCTGCCCCCCGGCGTTTCCCTGGACCGCCCGCTGAGCGACGGAGAGGCCGTCGCGATCGCGCTTTGGAACAACGCGATGTTCCAACAACTGCTGTCGGAATTGGGGATCACCCAAGCCGACATCATCGCCGCCGGCCAGTTGACGAATCCGACCTTGCTGGTGCTGTTCCCGCTCGGCCCGAAGCAACTCGA
>CAMCFL010000398.1 GCA_945873715.1 Akkermansia muciniphila | reverse complement strand
CAGAAGGGGACGGGCAAGTGGACGGTGATCGACTCGGCCAATCTGGCGCAACCGGTGACGCTGATTGCCGAGGCGGTCTTCGCCCGGTGTGTCAGTGCCATGAAGGAGGAGCGGGTGGCGGCGTCGGCGCTGCTGGAAGGGCCGTCGGCGAAGATCGACGGCGATCGGACTGCCTTCGTCGAGGATATCCGGAAGGCCCTGTTTGCCTCCAAGATCGTCAGTTACGCCCAAGGCTACATGCTGATGCGTGCGGCGGGGAAGGAGTACGGTTGGGATCTGAACTACGGTGGCATCGCCTTGATGTGGCGCGGAGGCTGCATCATCCGGAGTCGCTTCCTGAGCAAGATCAAGGAGGCGTTCGACAAGGATCCCGGCCTGGTCAACCTGATGTTGGACGAGTACTTCCGTGGAGCGCTGGCGCAGTGTCAGGCGGGGTGGCGCCGGGTGATCGCCGCGGCCGCCATGAAGGGGATGCCCGTGCCGGCGTTTGGTACCGCGTTGGCCTTCTACGACAGTTACCGGGCGGGGCGTCTGCCGGCGAACCTGCTTCAGGCCCAGCGCGATTACTTTGGAGCGCACACCTACGAGAGGGTGGATCGTCCGCGGGGCCAGTTCTTCCACACGAACTGGACTGGGACGGGCGGTCGGGTGACTTCGAGCACCTACAACGCCTGAGGTTCAAAATGGCAAACGCCCTCCTGACCGAGGGCGTTTTCGCAGGCACCCGTGGGTTTTGGTGCTTTTGGGACTGCCCACTCTCAGTTGCGTCGGCGAATGCACCAGCCGAGGAGGAGAGATCCCGTGCAGGGCAGGGCTCAGGTGCCGGGTTCGGGAACGACCCGGTAGGTGTCCACCCCGTTGTTCGGAGCGATGACGGACACGACGGTGCCCGGTTTGAAGTCGATCCGCCCGTCGCACGGACCGGCAGTCAGGGGACACTGCGAGCCCGGTAAAAGCGATGATCGCTTCGGGGTGCTGTCGCGTCCTGAAGTTCGAGAAGACCACCCGGCGACGTCGCCCGACCGTTGGCGGCCTCGATCCAATGGAGGAAGTCGGTGGTGTATTCGAGCACATAGAGCACTCCGGGCTCGCCCAGAATTCGGATCAAGGTTGGACCGGAGGTCAGTTGTCCGACGTACTCGAGGGTCGGGGGGATCTCGTCGACGGGGAGCGTGCTCAGTCGGTAGTCGTCGAAGATCATGAAGTTGTCGCCGGCCTTGCCGGGCGTCCGGATGGCCCAGACCGCGTCGATTTCGTTGAGGTCGAGTCGGGAGCCTCGGGTGCTGATGGGCAGGGCGTTCACGATGACCGCCCCGTTGATGTCCGCAGTCCACAGGTTGCGGGCGAAATTGAGGCTGATGGTCAGGTCGTAGGCTTCGCCCGCAGCGAAGCTCCATCCCGTGGCGAAGAATCCCTTGCCATCGTCGAGGACGTAGTTGATCTGCTGCGCTTCGTTGTCGAAATCGAGGGTGAAAAGGCGCTCTTCACGAGTGTTGTAGGCGCTCCAGCGAAAGTCGTCGAAGTAGGGCGCGTTGGTGGTCGAGTCAAAGACCTGAAAGCTGACCTTGAAGGTGATCAGCGGCAGGGAGGTTCCCACCGGCTTGAGCGCCACCGGTTGGAAGAGATTGAGGAGGTCATTCGTTCCCGAGGGTGGGACGAAGCCGATATAGGCCACCTGCCCGCGGAATCCATCGATCGGGCCGGCAAGCACGCCATTGCCGCCCGACCCCAGACCGATCCATCCGTTCTGTCCCGCGAGATCCAGGTCGGGATCGTATCCCTCGACCTTCTCGAAACCGGTTTCGAATCGGATCCGTTCTTCGGCGGGTGCGGCGACTCCGCTCGCGGGTCGCGCCGAGGTCGGGAGCGTCCCGACCATGAGCCCGAGACTCAGCCCGAGGAGTTGGGCTGCGATCCAGCCCTTCCCATGCCGGGACAGGTCAACTGGAAGAACAGGATTCATTGGTGGCAGTGCTGAAGAGGGCACCGGATGGAAGTTCTAGACCGGGCTGGCTTACTCGACCGGGCTTCCGCCCCGGGACGGGGTGAGACGGGATCCTCCTCCGTTACCCGGGTTTCCCGGTTGGGGGATGCGGGGAGCGGGAGCGGATCGGATGGGCGCCTGAGAGGGCGGAGGAGCCTGAGGGGCCATCTGGCGCGATTCGATGCGGGGTGCTGGCGTGGGGGCATTCATTCGCGGCGACTGGTAGCTCTGGGCTGGCTGGATCCTGCCAGGTGAACTCGGAGCCGAAGGGACGTTCGCCGGCGGCGAGTAGGATCGAATCGACGGTTCGGGCTTCCGGAGTTCCGTCCGGGCGCGCGGGTATTCCCGCTGCACGTTGGCGTCCTGACGGATCCCCGGTGCGGGCGCGGGGCGTGCCGCCGGGGTGGAGTAACCCGGTTGCTGATAGATCGGGGCGGAGAGTTGTGTATCCGGCCTTCTGGCCGGGGTTGCGGGAACGGTTGGAGGAGCGGGAACCGGGCGCGCAGGGGTGATGCCCGGACGCGTGATGATTCCCGGGGAGCCGGAGCTTGGAGCGGGTGTCGGGGTTGGCCGTGATCCCGGTGTTGGGCGGGTGGGCGCGGCACCCGCCGGGGGGTTCGCCGAACCCGGTCCGGTCCGGGTCGGCGGGATGGCCGGGACGTTTGGAGTGGGTGCCATGTTTCCGGCGGACGCGGGACGGTTGGCCGGTTCGGACGCCTTGCCCACGGCGCGGGACGGAATCCCGGTTTCAGGCCGTGCCTGGGTTCCGACAGGAATCGGCCGGGAGCCTGAGGAAGGAACTGAACGTCCGGGAGCGACCGGTGGGACGTTGGCTGACACGCTGCCGGGGCGCGACGGGACGAAGCCGCTGTTTCCAGTAGGCGAAGGCGAGGCCTTCCGTGATTCCTGCCGGGCAAGAATCGAAGCGGGGGGCGCTCCGGCGGTGGCAGGACTGCCTTGGATCCTTGGGCGAAACGCAGCGACCTCGGGGCGCGGGCTTGCGGAGTTGGCGGCGACGCGCTGGGCAGCCCGCTCTGGGTTCGGAGCGTCATTGACGGCGTACTTCCGGATCTCGTCGCGGGTATGCCGCTGGACCTGATCGCGGGGGATGCCGTTGTTGATGATCACGGTGTTGTCGTTGCCCACGATGTTGACCGAGTTGTCGCCTCCGACGGCATTTCGGCTGTTGCGGACAAAGCCCGCAATGTTGCGTCGGTCCATGCGCCAGCGGGACGGGTAGGGATCGCAGAATCGATTCCAGGAGGTGGCATACCAGCAGTCATCCCAGATGCCGAAACCAACACTCACGCGGGTGCTGCCGCTGAACCAACTGAAGCCAACCCCGGCCGACCAGCGGCATTCCGGAGGCAGTGGCGCCCAGCCACAATGGGCATCGTTGTAGCGCCAGGAGACCCAGGCGGGAGCCCAGTCCGTGCCGGGAGCCCAGACCCAGCCGACGGAATTGCTGCGATGCCAGCGACCATAGTGGAACGGTGCCCAGCCCCAGGAATAGGTGGAGTGCCAGTACCATCCCTGGTCGGTCCAGAGCCACTGTCCGCCATCGCAGTAGGGCCGCCAGGTGGGCGCGAGATTGACGACCGTCGGTTGCCAGCACCATCCGTAGGGTTGGACCTGAACCCAGGACCCGTAAGGGGAGAGGGATTCGTAGAAGGTGTTGTAAGTGACCGGCTGGGAGGCCGCGACCGGCTGGGCCGGAGGGAGAGCCGGACCCGGCTGTGGTTCGCCGTAGACGGGTGCGGGGGCCGCCGGGAGCGGGGCCCCGGGGATGCCATTGGGCAGCCCTCCACCGGTGGAGGCGAGGTAATTGGTCAGGATCACGTTCCCGGCCCCGGGATCGGATGCAGGCTCCTGAGGCGTGGCGGGGATGCCCTGGGGGAGGGTCGGTGCGACGCCCTGAACGAATACCTGTTGCACCGCACCCGCGGAAGGCGGGTTGTTGGCCTTCTTGAGTAGACCATTGATGACCGGAGTTCCGAGTCCAAGGTCGGAAAGGTAGATGATCTGATCGGCGTTGAGCGAGAAGGGCGTCGGAATGGATTCGATGAAGCTGAGCACGAC
>CAMCFL010000397.1 GCA_945873715.1 Akkermansia muciniphila | reverse complement strand
CCTTGTTGTCCACCCGCTCGCATTCGTCCTGGCGGATGTCCACCGGGCTGTGGGTTTCCTCGCCGAGGAATGCCCAGGCGGTGGCGAGGACCGATTCGTTAGCCCCCGTGGCGGGGTTCCGACGGGGCGCGACCAGGTCGCCGGCAACGTGCTCGGTGACGAGGCGATCGTAGGGGAGATCGTCGTTGAAGGCGCGGATCAGGTAATCGCGATAGAGCCAGGCGTTGGCGACCGGGAAATCGAACTCGTGTCCCCGGGTCTCGGCGTAGCGGACGAGATCCATCCAGTGCCGGGCCCAGCGCTCGCCGTAGTGCGGGGAGGCAAGCAGTTGCTCCACCACCTGGGCCCGACGGCCGGGGGCTGGGTTGGAGCAGAAGGCCTGGAGTTCACTCCGGGTCGGGGGCAGGCCGGTCAGGGTGAAGTGCGCCCGACGCAACCAGGTGGCGTCGTCGGTGGCAGCGGCCGCTTGCAACCCCGCGGCATCCAGACGGGCCCGGATGAAATGATCGATCTCGGTGGAGGGTTTCGGTCCGGCAACGGCAGGGACTGACTGGCGCTGCGGAATCTGCCAGATCCAGGGGAGGCGTTGCTTGCGGCTGTTGAGGTCGAAGCCAGCCTGGGCGGGAGGCGGGACCGGGTCGCTGGCCGGCCAGGGGGCACCGTCGCGGATCCATTGGGCGAAGTCTGCGATGACCGGTTCCGGCAGGCGCGCCTTCTTCGACGGCATGGCCAGCTCGCGATCGACATGGGAGATCGCCTTCCACAGCAGGCTGGCTTCCGACTTTCCAGGAACGATCGCAGGTCCGGTCTCGCCGCCCGCCAGCAGGGAAGCCCGGGCGTCGAGGCGCAGCCCACCCTTCTGCTTCTCCGGGCCGTGGCACTCGAAGCAATGCTCGGCCAGGACAGGGCGGATCCGTTGCTCGAAGAATTCCGGTCCCGCCGGCGCGGCGACGATCGGACTCGACGACACTCCGTTCGCCAGCACCAGTGCCAGCAGCGTCCGCATCGGCCAACTCGGGAAAGCATTCATCGAAGCAGTAGTGGGAGACTAGCGGGCTGGGCACGACGCTGAGAAACAGTTTTGCGGGCAAAGTAGTCGATGAAATGGGGGAGGCGGCGCGCCTTGGGTTTGTGGTCACGTTTTTGGGCCCGCTGCCCTCGGCGGGCGTTCCTTCATCGCCGCCTGAGGGCAGGCGGCCTACACCCATGACCCCTTCGACAGGGGCCCATGGGGGAGGCGGATCAAAGCGCAGGGTCGACAGGCGGACTGTGGCTGGTATTGATTCTGCCCTGCCTGCTTTCTTGTGGGCGGAAGTGTCTAAATTGCCATGCCGACCTACGAGTACACCTGTCAGAAATGCGGCCACCAGTTCGAGTGTGTCCAGTCGATGAGCGCCGCGCCGTTGGAACAATGCCTGAAGGAACAGTGCCCGAAACCCCGTTGGGGCAAGGGCCCGGTCCGTCGCGGGATCGGTGGTGGCTCCGGGCTGATCTTCAAGGGGAGCGGGTTCTACATCACCGACTACCGCTCCGAAGGGTACAAGTCGGCGGCCAAGGCCGATGGGACGACACCGGCTCCCAAACCCGCCTCAGAGGCAAAGCCGGCGGCCAAGCCCGAGGCCAAGCCGGCATCGAAGCCGGACACGGCGAAATCCTGACCCTTCCTCCGATGCGGACTGCCGTGGCTCGATTGGTTCCGCATCTAAGGACGCTTCTCGTGGTCGTCCTGAGCGTGATGCCACTGGCTCAGGGGCAGGTGATTCCGATCCGCAAGCTCCCGGGTTCCGTGGTCGCTCCGTTGACGGCCCGGGGGATCTCGGGGCAGTTCGTGGTGTCCGGAGCGTCGATCTCGACGCCCCGGCCGGGAATCATTCCCGAGATGTCCACCGATGCGGTAGAGGTTGAACTGGAACCTCAGTGGCTGGCGGTGGCGGCCGAACGGACCAAACAGGCGGTGCTCGCCCGGTTCAATCTGTCCGATCGTTGGCAGGGAAAGATCCACCTCTACATCCGTCCGAAACGGGAGTTGGGCGATGCGGCGATCCGGATTGTCCCCGTTTCCT
The DNA here is from genome assembly GCA_945873715.1 of Akkermansia muciniphila. GTDB lineage: Bacteria > Verrucomicrobiota > Verrucomicrobiia > Limisphaerales > UBA9464 > UBA6176. The sequence continues at coordinate 2,006 of CAMCFL010000397.1, read as the reverse complement.
TTCCCGGGGGATGGCAGTTCCGGGTGGATGTGCCGGACCGGGTGGAGTGGCGTCGGTTGGTGCGGGCCCTGGTGGAGGTCGTGGTTCTGGAACTGGCCAACCGCGACGCCGGGGATCAGGTCGGGTTGCCGCCGCTGTGGCTGAACGAAGGATTGAGCTTTCTGGTGATTGCCGATCAGGGACGCGATCTGGTCCTGCAAGGCAATACCTCGGTGCTGCGCAACCAGCGCAAGCCGTCCCTGCTCAACGAGGCCCGACAGGGTTTGGCGGGCCGGACTCCCCTGCTTTTCAGCGAACTCAGTTTCCCCGCGGACTCGCTTGCTTCCAATCCGCAGGCGTGGGCCGTTTTCCAGGCGAGTTCCGCGCTGCTGATGCATGAGTTGCTCGTGGAGGAATCCGGTCGGCAAGCCATGGCCACGTTTCTCCGGTTGCTGCCGCGTCACCTGAATTGGCAGACCGGGTTCATCGAGGCGCATCGGCCCCGTTTCCTCTCCCCGCTCGACGTCGAGAAATGGTGGGCGGTGAACTCGGCCCACGTCCTGGGGCGGGACCCGTCGCTTCTCTGGACCCCGGAAGCGACGCTGGCGCAGTTGTCGTCGATCCTCGTCGAGAGCGCGGAGTTTGGCGGGACGACCAACAGCCCCGGCCAACGACGATCCCTTCCCCTCGCCGAGGTGGTGCTCCGGTGGGATGGCTCCGTCCAACGCGAAGTCATGCGGCGCAAGGAAGCGCAACTCCGACAGTTGTACCAGCACGCGCCTACCGACCTCCTCCCCGTCGTGACCGAAGGCTATCGGACCATTCAACAATATGCCGCGGAACGCTTCGGACGGGAGTCCGAGACGCTTCGCCGTTCGGAACTGGAGTCCCGATACCGGGTCGTCGCCGCCCGCGCCGCGCGACGGCTCCGGGAGTTGGAACGGAAGGTCGCGGCGTTGCAGGCGGCGGCCGCGCCGCGCCGGTAGGGAGTCTTATCCGCAGCTGGCGATGCGGCGACCGGACCCGGTGCACCTTCTCATCCCGGAGGGATGGCAGCGATTAGCCCGGGGTACCACCCCGGGTCCTGGCGCGAAAAGTCCGGTCAACCCCGGAGGGGTTGAAGCTCTGCCACCACCTCCGGGGTGGAAGGATTCCAGGGGCGAATTACCCGGGGTATTACCCCGGGCTAATCGCTGAAACGCCTCCGGCGTACCGCACGCCCGTGTGTCTCAGCCGGAACGATTCAGTAGAGGTGAGCCGGAATTCTCACGCGAAGCCGCGAAGGCGCGAAGAAGCACGGGCTTTTGGTTCTGAAATGAGCCACCACCCGGTGAACGATCACAGCCGAGGGTGTCTTCCGAATCTCCACCGTCTCTTCGCGGCTTCGCGGCTTCGCGTGAGCCTTTCCCTCCGGAGCAACTGAATCGTTCCGGCTCAGGATGCGCCCCTTCCGGCTTCAGCGCCGTCGCAGACGGTAGAAGCGGGCCAGATCGGAGGTGCTCACCGACCGTGAGACCACGCCGGGTTCAATCACGGCGACTTCCAGCCAAGGCGTCGCGGTCGGGCTCCCGATGCTTTCGAGCACGAGCAGTTGGTCGGTGACGGCGTTCCATCGCAGGACCAGTGAGGTTCCGTCCCAGTCCACGCGAAGCGCCGGGACTGGAGCGAGGGTATCGAGCGTCCACGCCGAGGGATCGTCTGCGAATTGCAGGGGATTGATCCGCTGAAGCGCAGCCCCTGTTCCGTTGGCACCGCTCGGCCAGGGGCTGTCCGGTGAGTAGCTGACTTGCTCGACCAGAATGTACGGGACCAGGCCGGCATCCGGATGCGGCGGGAGTTGGGGAGGGTCGGGCTTGAACAGCGCGACGCGCTCGCCCGTGTTGCTGAGCTGACTGGTGAACGGGCCGGAAATCCGCTGGGACGTCGGCAGGTTGTACTTGGTGCGGAAGGCCGCGGGATCGATCGGGACGATCAATACCTTCTCTCCCGGCCCGAGGACGGTCTGTTCCTGAAAGATATAGTCGATG
>CAMCFL010000396.1 GCA_945873715.1 Akkermansia muciniphila | reverse complement strand
AGCACGAGCATGGTGTCGGGAGGGTTGGGCCCGTCGGTCACGGTGGGGATGATGCCGGCGACCTCGAACTCGATCCGTTGCTCGTTGATCAGGAGCGGCAGGCGCGCGCCCGGGACGAGGGACTCCGCGCGCGCCCGGCTTTCGGGAACGAAGACGGAAAGCTGGTTGGTGAAGGTGGACCAGAAGCCGGTGAGCGGCGCCTGGGTGGGGGTGGCTCCACTCGACGGGGCGTTGGATTGTCCAAACCAGGATCGATCCTGGCGGCGGTTGGCCGCGGCGTTCTGGAGGGCGATCAGGTCGACGCCGATCAGGCTGTAGGTGGCACGCTCGCCGAGGGCTTCGTCCTCGCGCTGACGCGGGGCGGTGGCGGTGGATTCGATCACCGGGAAGACGTCCACTGCCCGGGAACCGAGGGCGGCGCGGACTTCGGCGGGCAGGGAATCCGGGAGATCACCGGAAGGGGCGGTGACGATCCAATCGCTCTCTTCGGTGATCAGTTCGGTGAAGTTCTGGAAGCTCGCCACCGCGGCGCGGTTGGCCAGGCGGATGGCAAAGTAAACGGCGATGCCGAGGGCGATGATCAGGACCAGGAGCGCGGACTGCCGGGGCTGGGTGCGCCAGTGCCGCAGCGTGGTGCGGGTGAGCAGGAGTCGGAGCGTGGACGCGTCCATGGGCTATGGATCAGCGGGGGTTCGACTCGTCGCGCTCGATGTGTCCGTCGCGGAGATGGATCACGCGATGACAGATTTGGGTGGCGGGCAGGCTGTGGGTGACCAGGACGAGGGCGATCCCGGTTTCGTCCCCGAGCTCGCGCAGGAGGGCGAGCACGTTCTCGCCGTTGGTCGAATCGAGGTTCCCGGTGGGTTCATCGGCGAGGATCAGGTCGGGTCGATGGATCAGGGCGCGGGCAATGGCGACCCGCTGCATCTCGCCGCCCGACAACTGGGAGGGCAGGGCGTGGGCGCGGTGCTCAACGCCGACCCGGTCGAGCAACGCGTGGACACGGGCCGTGCGTTCCGACGGAGGGGTGCCGAGAAGCTGGAGTGGGAACTCGACGTTCTCGGCGGCGGTGAGCGTGGGCAGCAGATGAAAGAACTGGAAGATCGTGCCGACCCGCTGCCGTCGAAGCCGGGCGAGTCCGTCGGAAGAGAGGGTTTCCAGGGCTTCCCCGTGGAGCTGGATCGAGCCGCTGTCCGGACGATCCACGCCCCCGAGACAGTTCAGGAGGGTGGTCTTGCCCGAGCCCGAGGGGCCGACCAGGGCAAGGCGTTCGCCCGGGCGCAGGGTGAAGCTGACGCCGCGGAGGACCGGGCGTCCGTCGTAGGACTTGCAGACCTCGCGCGCGACGACCACGGGAACCTCGCCCGACGATGATTTCGAGTGATCCAAAGCGACCCGACAGTACGCGGAGAGTTGGGCGGAGCAACCGGGCGCGTGGGCTTTCGTGGCGGATGGGGGAGCCCAGAAGACTTCAGTTTCAAGATTCAAGGGGTCGTGGGTTCCGCGATCGTGACGGGAGGCGACGGACGCCCGGCCAGTGGCTTGAAACTCCCGGTCTTGAATCTTGAAACTGGGAACGTCCCCGGCCGCGCGGGGGGGCAGCGAGGAGAGAGGCGGGCGGGGACGCCCGCGGTCCCGGGAGAAACCTTCAATCCGAGGCTAGCGAGTTACCCGATCGCGCCAGACGCGGCCGCTGGGGTACTGATGGTCGTCGAGGCTGGAGGCGAGCATCTCCGTGGAATAGCCTGGAAGGGTAGGCACCTGATAGCGGGCGTTGCGGATGCGGCAGGGCTCGATGAAGTGCTCGTGCAGATGATCGACGAACTCGCACACCCGGTTCTCCAGCGAACCACTCACGCAGGTGTAGTCGATCATGGACAGGTGCTGGACGAACTCGCACAGGCCCACCCCGCCGGCGTGCGGGCAGACAGGCACGCCGAACTTCGCGGCCAGCAGGAGCACGGCGAGGTTTTCGTTCACCCCGCCGAGGCGGCAGGAGTCGATCTGACAGAACGAGATGGCCCGGGCCTGGAGGAGTTGCTTGAAGAGCACCCGGTTCATCCCGTGTTCCCCGGTGGCCACCCCGATCCCGAGGGGTTCCACCGCCCGTGCGATGGCCGCGTGGCCGAGGACGTCGTCGGGGGAGGTGGGTTCCTCGATCCACCACGGTTGATACGGAGCCAGTGCCTTGACCCAGTCGATCGCCGTGGGGACGTCCCACACCTGATTCGCATCGACCATGAGCTTCCGGTCCCACCCGATTTCTTCGCGGATGATGGCCAGACGACGCAGATCGTCGGCGAGGTCGCGTCCGACCTTGACCTTGATGTGGGTCCAGCCTTCTGCGACGGCTTCGCGGCAGAGGCGACGGATCTTGTCGTCGGGATAACCGAGCCAACCGGCACTGGTGGTGTAGGCGGGGTAACCGTCGCGTTCGAGTTGGGCGATGCGATCGGCCTTGCCGGGGCCCTGACGGCGGAGCAGGTCGAGGGCTTCGTCGGGGGTGAGGGCGTCGGTGAGGTAACGGAAGTCGATGCAGCGGACGAACTCCTCGGGCGTGAAGCTGGAGACCAGTCGCCAGACCGGTTGGCCTGCCTGTTTGCCCCACAGGTCCCAGAGGGCATTCACGATCGCCGCCAGCGCGAGGTGCACGACGCCTTTGTCAGGGCCGATCCAGCGCAGTTGCGAATCCCCGGTCAGATGCCGCCAGAAGGTTCCGGGGGCGGAGGTGAACTCGGCGAGGTCGTGGCCGACGACGAGGTGTTCGTGGGCCTGGATGGCCGCGCAGACCACGTCATTTCCACGGCCGATGGTGAAGGTGGAGCCGTGACCTTCGAGCCCCGTGTCCGTGTGCAGGACTACGTAAGCGGAGGAATAGTCCGGGTCCGGGTTCATGGCGTCCGATCCGTCCAGTTGGGACGAGGTCGGGAATCGGATGTCGCGAACCGAAAGACGGGTGATGCGGGGCACGGGGAAGGGTGGAATCGAGATGGGGCCGGATTCAAGCCCTGGGCGGGGAGCTTGTCATGCCTGTAGGCCGCCCGCCCTCAGGCGGCGATGTGAATGCGCCCTCTGAGGGCAGCGGGCCTACATTCGTGACAACAGACCCAAGATGCACCCGGAACGGCGGTGCTCGCGGCTCGCCAGCCCGTGGGGATGGGAGGGGCAGGCTGCCCCTCCCCCCTGGGCGGGGCGGGACCGTAAAGCCAAACGCCCCCGGTTTGGATCCGGGGGCGTTGGACGGATGGGGAAGATCCCCGATGGCTCGCGGTACCGCTCAGGCGCGTTCCATGTACTTGCCGGTGCGGGTGTCGATCTTGAGCTTCTCGCCGGTCTTGATGAACAGGGGGACCTGCACCACGACGCCGGTCTCGAGGGTGACGAGCTTCTGGACGTTGTTGGCGGAGTCGCCCTTGATGCCCTCGGGGGCGTCGGCAACGGTCAGGACGACGGAGGCGGGGAGTTCGAGTTGAACCACCTTTCCCTCGACGAAGGTCATGCTGACCGAGGCGTTCTCGATCAGGAAATTCTTGGCGTCACCCACCATCTCCGGGGTCACAGTGACTTCCTCGAAGGAGTCGGGATTGACGAACACGTAGTCGTCGCCGGACTTGTAGGAATACTCCATTTTCTCGGTGTTCAGGGGGACGGTCTCGACCTTCTCCGAGGAGGCGAAGCGGACGTCCATCGACTTGCCCGTCTTGATGGAGCGAAGGATGCCCTGAACGAAGGCGCGGAGGTTGCCGGGGGTGCGATGGGTGACCTCCAGCACGACGCAGATGTCGGTGTTGTGACGGATCGCCATGCCCTTGCGGAGGTCATTCGCGTTGACTGCCATAAGCCTGTAAAAGTGGAACGAAACTGCACCCAACAAAAATGCGGCGTTTTGCCGAAGTCGGAACCGTCACGCTATCCAAGGAACCTTCATTGGCAAGCTTGGTTTTGGTGCGGTCGGCGGGAGGGGGCGCATCCTGACACTGCCCCCGATGCGCCATGCGAAGACCTCCGTCCCCGATGCGGCGACCGGACGCGGTGCACCTCCTCATCCCGGAGGGATGGCAGCGATTAGCCC
>CAMCFL010000395.1 GCA_945873715.1 Akkermansia muciniphila | reverse complement strand
CCAGCCCCTTCCGGATCCTCCTCCGACAGTTCCAGAGCGTCATCGTCTGGGTTCTGATCAGCGCGGGCGTCGTCTCCGGGTTCCTGGGCGAGTGGATCGACTGCCTGGCCATCCTCGTCATCGTGGTGCTGAACGCCCTGATCGGGGCGTATCAGGAATTCAAGGCCGGCCGTTCGATCGAAGCCCTCCAACAACTCAACGCACCCCAGGCGCGGGTCCGTCGCGATGGACAATCCGTCTCCGTCCCGGCGTCGGACATCGTCACGGGCGATCTCCTGCTGCTGGAAGCGGGGGATCTGGTCGCAGCCGATGCCCGACTGATCGCGGCGACCTCCCTCCGTTGCGTGGAGGCGGCCCTCACCGGCGAATCGACGGCGGCCTCCAAGGACCCCAGGCCACTGGAACAGCAGGACACCCCGCTCGCCGACCGACTCAATCTGGTCTTCCTCGGCACCAGCATCGCCGGGGGCACGGGACAGGCGGTGGTCTTTGCCACCGCGATGCGGACCGAACTCGGCCACATCGCCCAACTGCTGGAGGACACCGCCACCGAGAAGAGCACCCCGCTCCAGCAACACCTCGACTCGTTCGGACGCATCCTGATCGTGGCGACCCTCGGGATCGTGGCGCTCCTTTTCGGGCTCGGCCTCTGGCGGGCACCCCGCTGCTCGAACTGTTCGTGGGCTCGGTCAGCCTGGCGGTTGCCGCCGTCCCCGAAGGACTTCCGGCCGTTGTCACCGTCGCCCTTTCCCTCGGGGTCATTCGCATGGCCCAACGTCACGCCCTCGTCCGCAAGCTGGCCGCCATCGAGACCCTGGGTTCAACCAGCATCATCTGCACCGACAAGACCGGGACCCTTACCGTGGGGCAGATGACCGTGCGCACGCTGCATGCCGGCGGACACGACTTCGAGGTGACCGGTGAGGGTTACTCGCCGACCGGGGAGATCCGCCTCGCCGGCCAACCCCCGAACGACCAACAGCGCCCTGCCCTCCTCGAACTGGCCGCCGTCCTCGTGGGCGGAAACCGATCCCGCATCGCGCAGGAAGCGGGCACGTGGAAGCTCACGGGCGATCCCACCGAAGGCGCCCTGCTGGTTGCCGGGATCAAGGCCGGCGCCGACCTCGCCCGGATCGAACAGGAATGGCCGCAGGTGGCGGAACTCCCCTTCGATTCCGAGCGCAAGCGGAGTTCCATCGTCCGTCGGTTGCCCGAGGGACGGCTCCGGATCTTCTGCAATGGCGCACCCGGCGATCTGCTGAAGCAATGCAACCGTCTCCACACCCCCGAAGGCATCCGTCCCATCACGGACGAAGACCGGAAACGGATCCTCGACCAAGCCTCCAAACTGGCGGGCCAGGCGCTGCGCGTGCTCGCCTCCGCCACGGCGGATCGGGACGACCTTCCACCCGACGCCCTCACGGCGGAATCGGTGGAACGGGACCTGGTGTTCGTGGGCCTGGCCGGGATGTATGACCCGCCGCGTCCCGAGGCCCGGGACGCCATCACCCGCTGTCGCGACGCCGGCATCCGCGTGGTCATGATCACCGGCGATCACCCGCAGACGGCCGCCGCCATCGCCCGTGAGCTGGGCATCGCAGGCGACGAACCCGCGACGACCGGAGCTGAGCTGGACACCCTGTCGGACGCCGACCTGCACCGGCGGGCCGCCGCGACGCCGGTCTATGCCCGGGTCACCGCCGAGCACAAGTTGCGCATCGTCCGCGCCCTGAAGTCCGACGGTTCGGTGGTCGCCATGACCGGCGACGGGGTGAACGACGCCCCGGCGTTGCAGGGGGCCGACATCGGGATCGCCCTGGGTCGCTCCGGGACCGAGGTGACGAAGCAGGCGGCGGACATGGTGATCACGGATGACAACTTCGCGACCATCGTGGCCGCCGTGGAGGAGGGGCGCGGCACCTACGACAACATCCGCAAGACGCTCCAGTACCTGCTGGCCGGCAACACGGGGGAACTGTTGCTGATGACCGTCTGTGTCCTGGCGGGGATGCCCACCCCGCTCCTGCCGATCCATCTGTTGTGGATCAATCTCCTGACCGACGGATTGCCGGCCCTCTGCCTGGTCACCGACCCAGTCGACCCCGACGTCATGCTACGGAAGCCGCGCCCGCGCTCCAGTCGGATCGCCAACAACCCCTTTCTCCGGATGATGTTCCTCACGGGCTTCCTCACCGCCGGCGTGGCGTTCGCGACCTATGCCTGGGTGCTCCGGGCCGGCAGTCCGGCCGAGGCCCGCGCCGCGGCGTTCGCCGTCATGGTCTATGCGGAACTGCTGCGTTCGTTCGGCGTCCGCAGCGCGACCCTGCCGGTCTGGCGGATCCCCCTTCATACCAATCTGAGCCTGGTGATCGTGGTGGCGGCCTCCTTTGCCCTCCAGATCTTCAGCCAGCAGAATGCGACCGTGATCCGCCTGCTCAAGACCGCGCCGGTGCCGTTTCTGGACGGGTTGGTCTATCTCGCGATTGGAACCATCCCCCTCCTGCTCCTGGAAGGCATCAAGCTGCTGCGCAATGCGAATCCCTCCAACCCGGGGCCCACGACCGCGGTCATTGGTGCGTCTTGAGATGAAAGCCGCCTGTCCTCAGGCGGCGATGAGGAACCGCCCGCCGAGGGCAGCGGGCCTACAACCATGGTGACAAACTCAAGATGCACCCGGGCGTGGGGTAAATACCCCATGGTTCAGGCCCGCCGTTCCATGGGACTTTATAGACATGAAAAGCGGCACCGGGCGGCCAACGCTTCCGTTGTCCGTCGATGACGGTCCGCTTCACTGAAAGGGCTTTTATGTTGGGAACAATTCTGGTCGTGGTCTTGGTGTTGATGATCCTGGGCTCCGTGCCGACGTGGGGCTACAGTCGGGGCTGGGGTTATTTCCCCAGCGGCGGGCTGGGCCTGCTCCTCGTGATCCTGGTGATCCTGCTATTGATGGGCAAGATCTGACCCTCCGACGCATCCTCGAGGGATGCGTCCTTGCTACCGCCGGTCCCGGAGAAATCCGCCCGGCCGGCGGCGCAACACCTGCATCACTTCCGTCAGGATGCAGACCGCAATTTCCGCGGGCGAGTCAGCGCCCGCATCCAGTCCGACCGGCGCGTGGACCACGCCGAAAAGCGCCTCCTCCACGCCCCGCGACCGCAAGTCAGCGAATACCCGCTCCACCTTCCGACGGCTTCCCATCATTCCGATATAATCCGCCCCGGGGTGTGCCAACGCGGCGGCCAGCGCATCGCGGTCCAGTTCGAAGTTGCGGCTCGCCAGCACCAGCGCACTCCCGGGTCGCCAGACCTGCGCCGCCAGAAACCCCGGTGCGGAGCCGCAATGCCGCACCCGCGCATCGCAGGACTCCAACAGGTCCGCACGATCATCGATCACGGTGACGTGCCAGCCACAGCCCGATGCCAATTGACACAACGCGCGTCCGCAGTGTCCCGCTCCGAGTACCACCAATGACTCCCGCGAACGGTGCGGTTCGAAGAGCACCGTCACCTCCCCCCCGCAGACCGCACCAAAGGATTCCGGACTCATCTCGTGGAGCGGATACGAGCGCAGGAGCGGTTCCCGGGTCGCAAGCGTGGTGAGGGCATCGGCCGCAGCGAGCGCTTCAAAACGTCCGCCACCCAGCGTTCCGAGCGCCCGTCCATCGGCAAAGAACAGGGCTTTGGCTCCCGGAGCGCGCGGGACCGATCCCCGCACCGCTGCCACCGTGGCCAGGACGCAGGACTCACCCCGGTCGAGCGCGGCGAGCAGTTCCCGCAAAAGACCTTCCTCCGTCATCGGTGACTCTCCATGTCCGGGGATCTCATGGCCCAGCATTTCCCTTGTCAACGCGTGAAGCCATTTCGCAGTTTGCTTCCCATCAACCTCACCTCATCCACCGGTCCAGACCGATCTCACGCGAAGTCGCGAAGATCGCGAAGCAGCACCGGCAACCGTGAGCACCCTCCGACCGCCCCCTTCCGGAATCCTTCGCGTCTTCGCGCCTTCGCGTGACCTCCCCCGCCACACGAATCTCACGCGAAGCCGCGAAGCAGAACGGGCAACCGTGAGCACCCTCCGACCGCCCCC
>CAMCFL010000394.1 GCA_945873715.1 Akkermansia muciniphila | reverse complement strand
CCCGGCGGCTTCCTGATTGACCCGAAAACGCTCGCCGCGGGCAACACCCGCCGCGGTCATGAGCCGAGCAGAAATTCCAGTGCCATCGCCATCGGTGGCGTTGTCCTGCCAGACCATGACGATCCCACCAGGATTGCCAGCCAGCGCGGGGCGCAGCTGATCACCCCGCATCTTGCCGACCACGTATTCGGTGCCCTGACGGGACACCGCGGCATTCAGGGACAGACTGATGCCAGCGACCAAGGCACCCGTGAAGCACTGCTTCAGGAGCAACCGCGGTACCGGCCCAAGGGCAACCGGACCGCCAGAAGGATTATCGAACATAGGAGCTGAGTCTTTGCAGGCGATGCACCGAGCTAGCTAGTTTCAAGCCACCCACGGCTATCAGCGCGTCCCACCGGTCTGGCTGTGGAGGGAGTTCGGATCGAACGGCAGTGAATCATCCGGGTGAACCCGTTTGCCCGCAGGATCAATGATCGTCGGCGTCACGAAGATCACCAAGTTCTTCTTGGCATTGATGGCGGCCTCGGACCGGAACAGGCGGCCAACGAACGGAATGTCGCCAAGCACGGGAACCTTGTCCCGGGTCTTCTTGACGTCCTCGGCGATCAACCCGCCCAGGACCACGGTCTGACCGTCCCAGACGATGGCGGAAGTGGTCACCGAGCGCAGGCGAATACGAGGCAACGGCAACCGCGCCCGCACCGGGGGCACGCCTTGACCCGTCTGCACCGGGACGAAATCGCCCGGATCATCATAGCCGATGAACTCCGTGTAGGACGGGATGATCGACATCTGGATGGAGACGTCATCCGCCGAGACGTAGGGAATTACGTCAAGCGTCGGACCGAAGGGCAAGGTTGCCGTGGTAAAGTTGAAGCCGACGGGATTCTGTTGGATCACCTGACCGACCCCGGTGGGCTGAACCACTCCAGCGCCACCACCACCGCCGCCACCGCCCTGGTTCGCGTCGACTTGCAGAACGATTCGGCGGGCATCCACCACCGAAATCTGCGCCTGACGACCGGAGAGGGTGGTTACCTTGGGTGCGGAGAGGAGATCAACACCATCCCGCTGCTCCATAGCCCGGATGACCAAGCGGAACTGCGGATCGGTCAGGATGCCACTGAAGGTTCCGATAGTCGGAATCGCAGACTGATTGCCATCGACGTTGCGGACACCCGAGGTCAGGAGGCCGTTGCTCTGGGCGACCGGAGTGGCCGTACCACCGATGATGCTGCCGGGAAAGGTTCCCTCCGGATTGGCGGCCGAAGAGCGACCGCTGTCGATGGTCGGTGCCGTTCCGCCGGAAGCGCCCATGCTTCCGTTGTTCATCAGGAAGTTTCCAAGGTACCAATCGAACCCGATCGCTCGACCGTCCTGCTGGGTCACTTCGGCAAACTTGGCTTCGATCTGGACCTGAGGCGGAGCCACGTTGAGCACCTGGATGGCTTCTTCGATGATGTCGAGGTCCGCAAGGGTCGCCCGGACGAACAGGATGCCCGTACGATCGTTGAAGAACATCGCCTTGGTGTCCTGGGACTGCTGGCCGCCCGCGCCACCGAACTGACCGGGCTGCCCGAAGCCGCCCTGACCACCCTGCCCCAACTGGCCGCCTTGGCCGCCGCCCAACTGATTGAGGGGGCTGAGGGGGAAATTGACACCGCAGGCAATGAAGAACTGCCGGACAATGTCCTGGATGCTGACCATGAAGGTCGTGCGGGTGACACCACCGATGCCCGGGCCAGAACCAATGCTACCGCCCTGACCACCGCCCTGACCACCACCCTGACCACCGCCCATGCCGCCACCGCCCATGCCGCCACCACCCATGCCGCCACCGCCCATGCCGCCGCCCATGCCGCCGCCCATGCCGCCGCCCATGCCGCCGCCCATGCTGACCTCAACGCGGGGAATGGTGAACAGCCCACCGCCCTGACCACCGACCCCACCACCGGCTCCGCCGCCGGCTCCACCGCCACCACCGCCACCGGCACCACCGCCGGCACCACCCCCACCACCGCCGCTATCGATCGGCAAGGGCAACCCGATGACAGACTCCAGGCCCTGATAGAAAGTGTTCGGATTCACCCGATACCGGCGGGTGAAGAGCAACTCCGCCTGAGGCAGGCGCTGGGTGAAGATGACCGCGTAATCCTCAATGGAAACCTTGATGGGCTTGTCGGCCACCTTGGTGATGGCATCCAGCGCATCTGCAAGCCGGACATCCCTCAGGCCGGGGACGAGCCGCACATTCACGGCCGAGACGTCCAACGGTTCGACCTGTTGGGCGGGTGCCGGGAGGCCTGTCGTGGGATCGATGCCTCCAACCGCATTGACCTGCGGGATGTCGATCGAGGAGGAGATGATGAAATTGAGGCCCTTCTTTTCGGGATCCCGCAGGCGGGACTGCTCCTCCAGCGTCTTGACGACTTCGCTGAGGGGGAGGCCTTCGAACTTCAGTTCATTGAGACGAATCCGGTCCAGCTTGTTGTAGATGACCTGACGTCCGCGACTGGTGTTGACCGCATTGGTGCGAGCGTGGGGATTGGCCTCGGGCAGCTTGGGAAGCTGGGTGTCCCAGGCGTACTCGACTTCCACCAGACGGCCCTTGGAGGCGAGCTCACGACTGCCGGCAGCGCGGGCGTACTGACGCTCCTCGATGGCCGCGAGGTAGTGGTGGGCCGCCCGGCTGTCCGGATTGATCTTGAGAGCCTGTTTGAACTCACTGGCGGCCTCCTCCAGCTTGCCGAGCTCGAAGAAGAGCTGACCGTTGTGCTCATGGATGCCGGCATCGATCATTTCCCTGCGCTTCTCGCCCACCATCTCCAGGGCCGTGTCGGAAGGCGCACGCCCCTTGAGGGCCTCCATCCGCTCGTCGTTCTCGTTCTTGAGTCGACGGGCGAGGGTATGATTCGGATCGACCGCGAGGACGCGCTTGAGACGGGCGTCGGTCTCCTTGACGTCGCCGGCCTTGATCGAGCGGACCGCGAGATCCATGTACACCGCGGTGAAGCCTTGAACGGTGGCAGCGCGTTCCGCCTCCACCGAGGTGCCGAGCTGCTCGACCAGACCCCAGGCCTGTTCGTAGGTCTTGGCGGCGGCGCCGAGGTCCCCCTGTTTGAGCTGCTGGTTGGCGGAATTCAGCGCATCACGCAGGACGATGGTCTTTTCCTGCCGGCGGATGGCTTCTTCCTCGGCCGTCTGGCCGGGGCTCTGGCTCATCACTCCCTGAGCAGATGCGCACACGAGGAGAACGCTGAGGAGACGGGACGCGTTGGTCATGGGTATCTTTACGGTTAAGAACAAAGACTAGATCTGAATTACTGAGCCGGAATGGCAGCGATGGTCGTGCGCACCTGATTGGGTGCCGAGACTACAATTTCGTCTTTTCCGATGGCAACTATCTTGTAGGTCACCCCTGAGAGCGTGAGCGGGTCATCGACGCGTTTCGCAAGGAAATCCTTGCCTTCCGAGCGAAGATCCGCGGCATAGCCCAGCGGTTTCCTGAAATCCTTTTCCCGGGTGAGCGAGAAGCGCTCGCGGGTTTCCGCCAACTCACACACCAGTTCGGTGGGATCCTCCCTGGGGCCCTTGACCTCGACCAGTTGGAGGGTGGAATCCTTGGCACCGATCGTGAGTGAGGTCACCACGGGCCGACGCTTGGTCGGGACCTTTTCGAACTCACGGGTGACAGCAATCTGGTAGCGAGGATTCTCCGCGACGCCGGCCACATCCTTGAACGCCAGCACCAGGTTCAGGGGGATGACCCGGGTGACCGTGAGACCGGCGAGTCCTGCCTTGCCCGGTTTGCGGCGCAGGCCGTCCTGGGTCTTGTCCCAGGAACCTGGGTTGAAGGTGTTGTGATCTCCGTCCAGCACCACGCGGAGTTTCCCGGCGGCATGAGCGGCAGCGGCCTCGTTGGTGGACAGGTTCAACGGCGGGAGAACGGCCCCCTTCCGGACGATCTTCTGCTGCAATTGATCCGCGAGAGTCTGTTTCACGTTGCCTACCTGGACCGTCAGCAAGAACGCGGCCACGGCGACCGCCAGCAGCACGACGGAGAGAACCAGTTTCTCGTAATGTTTTTTGAGGAAATCCATGTGGGGAGAAG
>CAMCFL010000393.1 GCA_945873715.1 Akkermansia muciniphila | reverse complement strand
ATCCCCCGTTTTTCTTGGTTGGGGGATTCCCGCAGGCGTTGCCTCCGTGGCAGCATGTTCCCGATGGATGGCTTCCTCCGACTGATCCGCTCGCCGGCGCGTTTCGCCCTGGCGTTGTGGCTTGGTTTTTCAGCCGTCCGATCCGCGGGCCTGTCGTCGTCGGACGAATCCTTTTTTGAGAGTCGCATCCGTCCCGCGCTGATCGAGCATTGTGGCGAATGTCATCTTGGTGGGAAGTCCAAGGGCGGCTTCCGCATGGATTCGCGCGCTGCCATCCTCGCCGGAGGCGAATCCGGGCCGACGGTGGTTTCCGGGGATCCGGAGGCGAGCTCGCTGATCCGCGCCGTGCGTTATGCCGATCCGGATTTCAGGATGCCGCCCCGGCACCGACTGGAACCGGGGGTGGTGAAGGATCTGGAGGAATGGATTCGTCGGGGACTGCCCGATCCCCGGGAGGCAACCTTTCCCGTTGCGTCCCCGGTGACGGCGATTCCCGCGACGAACGCAGCCGCGAGTCACTGGGCATTCCAGCCGTTGATGGAGGTCGTGGTTCCGCCTGGGCGATCGAGGTCGGCGGGTGTCGTCGATCGGCTCCTCCTCCAAAACCTGCAATCGAAGGGACTCGGCTTCAACCCGCCGGCAGATCGCAGGACTTGGCTGCGTCGGGTGACCCTCGATCTGACCGGACTTCCACCCACGCCCGAGGAAATCCAGGCGTTCGAGTCGGATACGCGTCCCGATGCGCGGGAGCGTCGCGTGGATTGGTTGCTTTCCACACCGGCCTATGGCGAACGCTGGGCGCGTTGGTGGCTGGATGTGGCGCGCTACGCGGACACCAACGGACAGGACGAGAACAAGGTGATGGCCAATGCCTGGCGTTACCGGGATTGGGTGGTGCGTTCGTTCAATCGGGATCTGCCCTTCGACCGATTCGTGCAGCAACAGCTCGCCGGCGACCTGCTGGAGACGACGGGTTCGGACGAGTCGTCCCGGCACGAAGGTTGGATTGCCACGGGATTCCTCGTGCTCGGTCCGAAGTTGCTGGCCGAGCAGGACAAGCCCAAGCTGGTCCTGGACATCATCGATGAACAGGTGGACACGGTGGGTCGCGCGTTGCTCGGGCTGACCTTTGGCTGCGCGCGTTGTCACGACCACAAGTTCGATCCGGTGCCCCAGCGTGATTACTACGCGATGGCAGGAATCTTCCGGAGCACCCGGACGATGGAAAACCTCGCCTTCGTCTCGAAGTTCAACGAACGGCCACTGGCTCCTCCGGCCGAGGTGAAGCGGGTTGCGGCTCACGAGCAGGCGTTGAAGGAAGCCAATCAACGCTTGGAAAAGGCGACCGCCAAACCCGCGAAGGGCGCGGACGCCAAACCGGCGTCGGATCCGACCGAACTGGAGCGATTGAAGGCGGAGATCGCCCGACTCAAGGCCGAGGCTCCTCCGGCTGTTCCGCTGGCGCTGGCGGTGGCCGAGGATCAGGCGACCAACCTGCCGGTCATGGCCCGGGGCAGTCACCTCAACCCGGGACGCGATCGCGTCCCCCGGGGTTTTCCTTCCTTGCTGCGCGCCGTTCCCGTGACCGCCCCGGCAGTCGATGCCAGCGGGCGGCTCGAACTCGCCCAGTGGCTGACCCATCCCTCGAATCCGCTCACGCCCCGGGTGCTCGTGAATCGTGTCTGGCAGGCTCACTTTGGCGAGGGCTTGGTCCTGACCCCCGACAACTTCGGACTGCGGGGCGAACCTCCGACCCATCCCGAACTGCTCGATGGGTTGGCGCGATCCTTCCTGGCGTCGGGTTGGAGCCTGAAATGGCTGCATCGTCAGATCGTGCTGTCCGATGCCTACGGGCAATCGTCGGAGTTCGGCTCGGCCACGGTGGAGGAAGCAGATCCGGAGAACCATGGGCTGCACCGGTTCCCGATCCAACGACTGGAGGCGGAGATGATCCGGGACTCGCTGCTGGCGGTGTCCGGGCGGCTCGATCGGGCGTTGGGTGGCAGCGTGGTGAGCTGGAAGAACGACGAGTACGTCCCGGGCGATGAAGAACCGTTCCGGCTGCTCCGGCGTGCCCTTTACCTGCCGGTGGTGCGTGATCGCGGTCACGACCTGTTCACGGCCTTCGACGGGGCCAACGCCAGTGTCTCGGTCGCGCAGCGTTCCAGCACCGTGGTCAGTCCGCAGGCGCTGTACCTTCTCAATGCCCGGATCGTCCGCGAGTCCGCCGATGCGTTGGGTCAACGGGTCCTTTCTTGCCCGGAATCCGAGCGGGTGGATCGACTTCACCAATGGATCCTGGGTCGGACCCCGCGCATGACGGAATCCGAACGCGCGACGCAGTTGCTTTCGGATCCCCGGTTGGCCGCGCTGAAGGAACCGGAGCGCTGGGCGGTCCTGGCCCATGCCCTCCTTTGTTCCAACGAATTCATCCACCGCTTGTGAATCCCCTTCGTTCCCAACATTTCGGATCTGGCCTCCGCCCCGCGTCGTTGCGGCTATCCCGCCGGGATGCGCTGCAGCGGATGGGGCTGGGCTTCGGTGGGCTGGCGTTGGCGGGGATGCTGGGGCAGGTCCGGGGCGCGCCGTCGCCGCTGGCGGTGCAAGCGCCGCATTTCGCGCCGAGGGCCCGGCGCGTGATCTTCCTTTTCATGCACGGTGGCCCGTCGCATGTGGATACCTTCGACTACAAGCCGGCGCTCGAACGCGACTCGGGAAAGCCGCTGCCCTTCGCCAAGCCGCGGGTGCAGTTCGCCAAGACCGGCAACCTGCGTCGGTCGCCTTGGGAGTTCCGTCGGCACGGTCAATCCGGGGCGATGGTCAGCGACCTGTTTCCGCTGACGGGTGCGTGCGCAGATGACCTGTGTTTCCTGAAGGCGGTTCACGGGACCAACGAGGCGCACGGCGGGGCGTTGCTCAAGCTTCACACTGGATCGGATGTGTCCGTGCGGCCTTCGATGGGTTCGTGGATTTCCTACGGGCTGGGAAGTGAGAACGCCAATCTGCCTTCCTTCCTGACGTTGAACCCGACCCTGGGCCACGGCGGCGTGGCGAACTGGGCGAGTGCCTTTCTTCCGGCGGTGCATCAGGGAACCCGGATCGGCGGCGGAGGAACGCCGGTGGATCAGGCGACCATTGCCAACCTGGGCGGCGCGTGGGATCCGGCGGTCCAACGCGCCCAACTGGATCTGCTGGGCGAGACCCAGCGGGAACACCTGGGGTTGGTTGGGCCGGAGCCGGCCCTGGAGGCGCGGATCGAGTCCTTCGAGTTGGCGTTCCGGATGCAGACCGAGGCACCGGAAATCCTGGCGCTGACCGGGGAGACCGAGTTGACCCGGCGATTGTACGGACTGGACGATCCGCGGACGGCGTCGTTCGGACGCCAATGCCTGCTGGCGCGACGCTTCAGCGAGCGGGGCGTGCGCTTTGTCCAGGCCACCCATGGGTACTGGGATCAGCACGATGACCTGACCAAGGACCACGGACGCCTCGCCTTGGAGGTGGACCGCCCGATCGCAGGATTGCTGCGGGACCTCAAGTCCCGGGGGTTATTGGACGAGACGCTGGTCCTCTGGGGAGGCGAGTTCGGGCGCACCCCGACGCTTCAGGGCAAGGACGGTCGCGATCATCATCCGCACGCCTTCACCGTCTGGATGGCGGGGGGAGGCGTGAAGCCGGGATTCAGCTACGGCGAAACCGACGAGTACGGGTTCTACGGCGTGTCCGACAAGGTGCACGTGAACGACCTGCATGCGACCCTGCTGGCGTTGCTCGGGTTGGACCACGAGAAGCTGACCTACCGCCACGCCGGGCGGGACTTCCGGCTCACCGACGTCGCCGGGCGGGTTGTGCGGGAGATCATGAGGGGGTGAACCAGCTCGATGCTGGGGGACCGGCGGCCCGCCGGTCCCTGCAATTTCGGCGGGAGGGTGATCTCCTGTCCGGATCAACGCGGTACCGGCGAGCCGCCGGATACCCCCGATCTTCCCTCCATCCCCGATTGGCTCCCTAACGTCGCCACCAACTCTTGCCGCCGGCGGCGGGTTGGCCGGGATCATCCTGGGCCTGCGGGGCAAACTGCCGGATGAGCAATTGGGACCGGGCCGCCGTCAGCGCCATGATGAATT
>CAMCFL010000392.1 GCA_945873715.1 Akkermansia muciniphila | reverse complement strand
CACCCGATGTCCATAGGCGAGGAACCGGGTGCGGAGCGGAACCCGGCGGCGAACGTCCTCCAGCATTTCGTCGGACCCGGTGGCGGTCAGACAGTCGACTTCCGAGAAAAGGGCTTCATCCAGGAGGTGCGAACCCCGGGGCCATTCGGCGAGCTCCAGGCTGGAGCCGAGCTTGGGTTCGGTGCCGGCCAGGGAATGGGCGAACAACCGAGGGATGAGCGAGGCTCCGCTCGCGCACTTGATGAATTGCGCCGATCGGAGCAGGAGTCCGATCACCATCGATTGAAGAGCCGGAAGGGGGAGGTTGCCGGCGGTGATGTGCCCCAGGAGTTCAGGGCCGCGGGCGATGGCGGTGCGCCCGGCGCGGAGTTCCACCACCCCGGAACTGAAATCGTCGAGGCGGCGGGCGTCCCCGAGATCCTGGGTGACCAGCCCTTCGAGATTCTCCGTGGTCAATTGCCGGAGGTAGGAGTCGAGGCCGCGTGCCAGTGTGGCCGCGGAGACCCCCAGTTCGGCTGGCCCTTCCGCGAGCGTCCGGGCACGGAATCCGTTGTCGGGTTCCAGCCATTGCTCCGCCGTATAGGCAATGATCTCGGCGATCTGGCGCGTCCGCAGCTTGCCCAGCCACGGGTCGCGATTGCGGCGGATCGTCTGGCAGGCTTCCCGGACGGTGGCGGGGGTGAGGGTCAGTTCCCGGCCGAGATCGGCGAGGAAAAGGTTGGGCAGGGGGTTCATGAATCGCGGGATCAGGCCGTCATGCGCGAGCAGCCGCGGGGCTCAGACTGGGCCATCCGACCCACCCATTCAAATCCCTCGCCGCGTCGGATGGCTTCGTCCGACGTCTGGACGGCCGCCACCGACCACAGGTTGGCCAGGTCCACGATCCGAACCATGCCGCGGCCGCCTTCGGGCACTTCAACCCCCGTCTCGGGAGACACCACCGTGGCCCGGGTCCAGGGCGGGAACCGGAAGATCGGAGGGCATGGGATCCCCGGGACCAACGGTTGGGCGATCCGGTCGTAAGCCTGGGAACTGAGTTCACTCATGCCGTACTCGGTGACGATCGAACCGGGAAGAAGACCCAGTCGTCGTCCCACCTCGGCGTGGAGTCGGGCGCGGGGAAGTTCCCGTGAACGTCCCTTGTACCCGCCGGTTTCCATCAGGCGCGATCCGGCGGCCAGGCGGTAGCGGATGTTGCCCGCCTCGAAGGCATCCAGCAGATGCACCACGTTGAAGGCGGTGCCCATCAGGAAAAGCGGTCGATTCGCGCACAGGGACCGGCGGAGGGCAAACAACAGACGGTCCAGATCCAGTTCCCAGCTTCCGTCGCTGGCCACGCGCCCGGCGAAGAGCGAATCGCGGGCACCGTGCGTCCGCAGCACGGCTCCCAGCATGTGCACGAGGGACGAATGGGGCGCGGCTTCCGGCGGGGGCGTGAGGGCGATGAATGCCGGTGGGTCGAGTGGGCCCAGGGTCCCGGCCTCGACCAGGTCATCGAGATCTCCCAGAAGATGCTGCTCGAATCCCGTCAGGGCTGCCGTCTCGTAGAGCGCCAATGAGGGCCCGAAATGGAAGTGGCGGCTGGGGCGTTGGGCGGTTGTTCCGCTGGAGCGAAACTCCGCGGTACGTTCACTCGCCGGGATGCTGGAGAAGACGATCTCCTTGAACGCTTCGCTGGGAACCGCCGGGAACTGTTCCCAGCCGGGCTCGTCCGCCGGAGTCACTCCCCGTGAGCGGCACCACGATTGATACGCCGGGTTGTGCCGGAACTGGGCCACGAAGACGTCCCGGGCCAGCGTGTCGAAGGAGTCGGCTGACTCCCGGACCGGGAGCGAAGGGATCCGGCCGTGCGACAGTCGGATGAATGCCGCCACGCGGGCAGCCAATGATACGAATTCCTGTTCCATGCGGTTTTGATGGAAGCCCTGAGGATTCCCGTCGGCTGGTTTTCCGCGACAGCCGAGGGGGACGATGTACGGGAACGGGGGCTTGCCGGCAAGGGAGGAGTGGGGCGGGCGGGCAGGGAGTTGCCAGATGCTAGATGGCAGTTGCCAGTTTCCAGATGCCGCTCTGCGAGTCCGAAACGTCCGGTCTTGATCGAGAGGACTCGTGGAACTCGTCCTTCCGAAGGGGCGGCAGGGAGGAGAGGCGGGCGGGGACGCCCGCGGTCCCGGGCATGCCCGCCCGGATGCGACCTGCCGTGTCCCCCGCTCCCCGACTTGCGAACCGCGCGGAGCGTCCTGGAGTGCGTGCAGCGTCAGCTGCCGCTTTGGTCGCGGAACCTACGAACACCATCGACGTTCCTTTGCCCTCTCGATGTCCGGAGGCCACACCCTCGCGGCGGGTGGCACCGGCGGGGTCGATATGTCGATCAGTCCCGAGGCGGAGCGGGCAAAAGCGGCAGCTGACGCTGCACGCACTCCAAGACGCTGCCGCGTCAGGGGCGCGCGCTCGGTTCTGGGTTCGGTCGAAGCGCGGGTCGAACTCCGCTTCACCGCTTCTCCGCGGCTGGCCCCCGGCCGCAGAAACCCAAGCAGCGGGCGAGGCAGCCCGCGGCCCCGGGTGGGGTGGTGTCTGGAATTGGGATTGATGCACCGGCGGGGAGCATGCTGACTTGGCGGTGACATGGTTGAAACTGCACCGGACGGCGCGAAGCGGACGCGATGGTTGTCGCTGGATGCGCTGCGAGGGTTCGACATGTTCTGGATCATGGGTGCGGACGCACTCGGCGGCGTGGCGGCGGCGATGGCGGAGAAGCAGGCACCCTGGACGCACGCCGTGGCCGAGCAGTTGGAGCATGTGGCGTGGGAAGGGTTTCGCTTTTACGACCTGATCTTTCCCCTGTTCGTGTTCATCGCCGGGATTTCGTTGGTGCTTTCGCTGGGGCGCATCGCGGAAGAAAAGGGGAAGGACGAAGCCTTGGCGCGCCTGTTGAAGCGATCGCTGCTGCTGTTTGCCCTGGGCGTCCTTTACTACGGCGGTTTGTCGAAGGGACTGGATCAGGTCCGATGGCTGGGAGTCCTTCAACGGATCGCCCTGGCCTACTATGGTGCCGGTTTCTTCTTCATCTTTTACAAGGCCCGGACCTGCGCCTTCGTGACGGCCGGGCTGTTGCTCGGTTACTGGGCCCTGATGGCGCTGGTGCCGGTCCCGGGCATCGGCGCGGGGAACTACGACGAGGGCAAGAACCTGGCGAACTGGCTCGATTTCCGGTTCCTGCCCGGGCGGATGCACGACACCACCCATGACCCCGAGGGGTTGTTGAGCACCCTGCCGGCGGTGGCGACCTGTCTGCTGGGAACCTTCGCCGGGCGATGGTTGCTGCGGCAGGACAAGTCGCCTTCGATGAAGTCCGCGGGATTGGCCGCCGCGGGCGTCGCGTTGCTCATTCTTGGGTGGGTGTGGTCGTCCCAGCTGCCAATTCCGTTCCAGTTCCCGATCATCAAGAAGATCTGGACGTCGTCCTACGTGCTGTTGGCCGGTGGTTGGAGTTGCCTTTTGCTGGCCCTGTTCCACTGGGTGATCGACGTGCGGGGCTGGTCGGCCTGGTGCCGGCCCTTGGTCTGGGTCGGGTTGAACCCGATCGCCGTTTATCTGGCGGCGAACCTGGTGAGCATGGATCAGCTCGCGCGGCGCGTGGCGGGTGGACCGCTGGCGGCGCTCCTGAATGGATGGATGCCGCATCTGGGCGACCTGGTGCTGGCGCTGGTGGGGATCGGATGGTGCTTCCTGCTGGCCTGGTTCCTGCACCGTCGAAAGCTCTATCTCCGTCTTTGAACATGCCTGCCACCGACCGTTGGAGTACCCCTACCCGCGATGCTCTGACCCAGGCGCCCGACGGCAGTCGGCGCCTGATGTCCCTCGATGTGCTTCGTGGGTTCGACATGTTCTGGATCGTGGGCGGAGGAGCGATGGTTTCGGCCCTGGGCCAGGCCCAGGAGGGATCATTGCTGGGGGTGATCCGGGAACAGTTGACGCACGTCGAGTGGGCCGGGTTCCGGTTCTACGACATGATCTTCCCGCTGTTCGTGTTCATCGCCGGGGTTTCGACGGTGTTCTCGCTGGCAAAGGCGAAGGCGAGCGGGGGTACGGTGGCCGCGATGAAGCGGGTCCTGTGGCGGGGGTTGTTGT
>CAMCFL010000391.1 GCA_945873715.1 Akkermansia muciniphila | reverse complement strand
TGCGGCCGAATGGAAGTTTGAGTCTCCTGACGTCGTCTCCTACGGGTAGGAGACGAGGTGACGAGGCTCACTTCAATCGGGCGGGGAACGCGCGTTCAGAAACTGGCGGCCCACGAAACACACGAAACACGCGAAGTCAGGCGGTGATTTGTGTGATTCGTGTGATTCGTGGGCGATTCGCCTTCCGGGTGGAACGGGCGCACACGCAAAAACCCCGGCCTCGCGGAGGCGAGTGCCGGGGCGTTCTCGGTCGGTCGGCTCGGTCTTAGACCCTGGAGGGTACTTCGAAGCCCTTCCGGTATTCCCGCTTGAGGCGGAGGTTGGCCTGGCGGGAGTTGGTGAAGGTTTCCGAGCGGGTATCCATCTTGAGGTAGGCGCCGAGGACGGCGGGAGTGGCGGAGAGATCGACGCCGTTGGCGGCGAGATGCTCGGCCAGTCGTTCGAAGGTCTCGGTCCCGGTGGCATTGCCCTTGAGGCGTTCGCGGATGGCCTCGGGGCGAAGCTTCTCGCCGAGCAGATAGGAGATGTTGCCCGTGTGACAGAGGGCGCTGGAGAGATGCCCCTCCTCGATGTCGGCATTGAGGTCAGCCGACTTCCGGCTGCGGACGGCGGCGATGAAGTTGGCGTAATGATCCGCGCCTTGCTTCCACCGCTTGATTTCCTTGCCGGCCGCGTCGTAGGCGATGGCCGAATCGTAGCTCGGGATGACCACCTTGCCGCCTTCACAATCGATGACCACGCCGACCTGCGCTCCGTGGTAGTCGGGCATGTTCTTGCCCCAGCCATCGGTCTGGTACTGCTTGGACCTGGGCAGTCCGCGCACTTCGAAGATCAGCGGGGCCCGGGTGTAGGCATGGAAGACGAACTGGGAGTTGGGGGTGTCGCCGTCATCCTGATATCCAAACCGGCCGCCGATGCTGAACACGGCCGGGGACAGCGTGTTCTCCCGGAGGACCCAACGGGCGATGTCCATCTGGTGGATGCCCTGGTTGCCGAGGTCGCCATTGCCGGTGACGAATTGCCAGTGCCAGTCGTAGTGGAGCCGGGCGCGCATCAACGGGGACGCCGGGGCCGGCCCGCACCAGAGGTCATAGTTGATGTGCTCCGGGATGGCCGTGGGAGCGGTGACATGGCCGATGGACTGGCGGGGCTTGTAGCAGAGACCGCGGGCGACCGTGACCTTGCCGAGGTTGCCGGCATGAATCCATTCGACGCCCTCGCGGAGTCCGGGGTTGGAGCGGCTCTGGGTGCCGGTCTGCACGATCCGGCGGTACTTCCGGGCGGCCTTGACGACCTGGCGCCCTTCCCAGGCGTTGTGGGAAACGGGCTTCTCCACGTAGACATCCTTGCCCGCCTGACAGGCCCAGACCGCCATCAGCGAATGCCAGTGGTTCGGGGTGGCGATCGAAACGCAGTCGATGTCCTCGCGTTCCAGCAGCTTCCGCACGTCGGTGAAGGTGGCCACCGCTTCGCCGCGCCCCGCGAACTTCCCGGCCTCGGCGTCGAGCACCTTCCGATCGACATCACACAACGCCACGATCTTGACCCCAGCCAGCTTGCGGAAGCCGCTGATGTGGTCCTGACCACGCCCGTTGAACCCGATGATCGCCACCCGGATGGTGTCATTCGGTCCGATGACCCGGCTCCGCGGGCGGAAGGCCGTCTGGCTCTGGGTGGCGCACCCGGGAAGGGCGATGGCGGCGGCCGCAATGGAACTGCTGGCGAGGAACTGTCGACGGTTCATGACGTGGGTTGGAGGGATCAGGGTTTACTGGTCCGCAGCGACCTGGACGTCGCCGTTGGGACGGAAGGTGAGGCGGTATTGGATGCGTTCGCCGCAGCGGTTGATGGTCCAGCGCTCGACGAATTCCGAGTGGGTGGTCTCCGGAATGGAGCGGGCCGACGGAGAAGTGGTGGCCTTCGAGGCGTCCGGCAACGAGTGGGTGTAGGCCTGGTCGTAGGGAGTGGCGGACACCTGCGGGCGGGTGATGACCTCGGTATTGATGACCTTGCGGCTCTTGCAGTCCGGTGCCGCGGCGGCGTCGGCGGCAAGTACCTTGGCTTCACCGGTGGCGTATTGCGGGCCGGAGGCGATGCTGGTGCCGACGCCCGAGCCGAAGGGGTTCGAGGAACAGCCGACGGCGAACAAGGCGACCAGCGGGATCGGGAGGAGAGTTTTCATGGCTTAGTATCTGTAGAGCGCACGTACTCCTGATAGCGAGCCGCAATTCCCGCCGTCCCCGTGTCTCCAGAGTGTAGCAGGACGCGATAGCGGAACGTCACGGAACCGCCCGCCGCGATCTTGAAGTCGCCGGCGCCTTTTTCTCGTTTCTCAAAATCGTGCAGACCGAATGGGTTCGCAGCAAACAGGCCATAATCACGGGCGTGCCACCAGGTCGGGTAACGGGGGTTGGTCGGATGATCAAAAATCGAGATTCCGTAGATTTTACCGTTCACGGGTCCGTAGTAATCGACCCATTCAGCCCGTTTGCCCCACACGGCACCGTCCTTGTCACCTCGCGAACTCACCAGGTGACCTTCCCCCGGGCGGTTCTTCGGCTGCATGTTGCGCATGGACTCGGCCATCCGGATGGCAAAGGTGCCCTCCTTCGTGTCGCCCAGGGTCAGGTCGCCCTGGGAAGCGTGGATGGTGATCTCGAAATCGATGATCCGCTGAGGTCCGTTCGGCCGGTGGAACCGGAAGGAACGGTCGTCGTGGGCGACCACCTTGCCGTCCTTGGCGCGCCACTCGTTGCGGGAGGTGATCACGCCGGTGTCCTTGCCGGATTTCTGTTGGAGGAACCGCTGATGGACCGTGGTTCCGGCCTTGGCGGACTCGCTCCACAGATCGACGCCGTTCGCATCGCCATGGCTGAACCAGAGCGCATGATGATGCGGATGGTCGTGTTCTTCGCCCGGCACGTCTTCCTGGGGCCAGCGTCGGGTCAGATGCTCGCCGTCGGCACTCAGGAGCGGGTACAGGAACGGGCGCGAGACGTTGCGGAAGTGGTACTCGGTGAAGAGTTGCCCATCGAGTTCCACCCGGATGACGCCGTTGGTCTCGGTCAGGCCCACCCCGTTTCCATTCCCCGCATCGCCGCTGTAGGAACGGCAGCCGACACCGAGAAAGGCGGCGACGAGCAGGGCGGTGGCCCAGAGGGAACTCGGACGGGGAAACATGTAGGATGCAAATAGCCCCGCGCCGCCCGTCGCGGCAACGTCTTTTTTGGCTCAGGCCGGAGGCGGGGGAAAGATTTCAGTTTCAAGATTCAAGCCATCGCGGATTCCACGGCCGCCGTGGGAAGTGGCGGAGGTCCCACGGGTGACCTGCATCCGGAACCCGCGGTGGTAGATCCGCAGATGGCGCAGATGGGGAGGCCCTCGGAGGCGTCCGACGCGGGAGCGTTTGGCTCACGGAGCAGGGGAGGACGAAGTGCAGGGAAATGGCTTTATCATCTGCGCCATCTGCGCCATCTGCGGATAGAACTCAGCTTTATGCCTGCGACCTCCAGTCTTGCCGCTCAGGCCCGCGGATGGGTGGCGTCGTACACCTGTTTGAGTCGGGCGGCGCTGACGTGCGTGTAGATCTCCGTCGTCTGGAGATGGGCGTGCCCCAGCAGTTCCTGGACCGAACGGAGATCGGCACCGTGGTCCAGGAGATGGGTGGCGAAGCTGTGTCGCAACTTGTGCGGAGTGATGGCCGGATCCAGTCCCGCCGCGGCGAGATAGCGCTTCAGCCGGGTCTGGATCTCCCCGGCACGGACCGGTTCCAGTTGGTGGCGGCGAGCCAGGAAGACCGGGGTGCCGATGGCCTGCGGATGATCCACCGCAGCCCAGTAATCGAGCATCGCCTTCAGCGCCGGTTCGCCCAGGGGAACCTCGCGTTCCTTGCGGCCCTTGCCCCGCACGCGCAGGACCCGCTCCGGCAGGTTCACCTGTTCGCAGAGCAGTCCGCAGGCTTCGCTGATGCGCAGCCCGGACGAATACAACATCTCCAGCAGCGCGCGATCGCGGAAGAAGGGCGTCGGATCAAACTCGCCCGAACAATCTTCCTTCCGCTCCCGGGCCATCTCGGCCAGCGGGGTTTCCAACAGTCGGACGAGGTCGGCTTCGGGCAGGTGCTTGGGCAACTTCCGGGG
>CAMCFL010000390.1 GCA_945873715.1 Akkermansia muciniphila | reverse complement strand
CCGGAAGACCTGCGGCAATCCCCGCACGGTGCTCCCCAGCAACCACAACATCTGTCCGAGTTCGCGGAACATTTGAATGACGGGCGGAGGATGGATTCCAGCGGGCGAATGTCGAATGTCGATTCGTCGGGAAGGAAGCGGCGAAGATTTCAGTTTCAAGGCCCAAGCCATCGCGGGCTTGCATCATGGTCTTCATGTCCTGAGGTGGGATGGGTTCCACGATTCCGGGAACGGTCCCCGCCCGAGGCAGAATGAACCTCGTGACCTCGTCGCCTATGGGAGCTTCGGACTCGCAGGACTCATCCCTCCGGCAGGGCGCAGCATTCCGCCGCGCGTTCCCTCGAAACGAGCAATCGTCTTCGGCTTGGCGACGGCCGGGACGGATTGCGGGCGCTGTTGTCGGTGGCCCAGTCCGAGCACCCGCCACGTCCGACGTCCCGGGGTCCGTTCGGTCTGGACCAGCCCGAAGAGGGTGCTGGAGCGGGAGTAGTCGGCCTGTTGATCGCGACGCCACAGGTTCCAGAGGAGCGATTGGGACCTGGAGGCGGTCGCCGGATTGGACTCGCTACGCCACAGGGACCACATCGGGCTGTAGAGGCGCTCGATGGTCTTGTTGGAAGGGAAGATTCCCTCGACCGGGGCCAGTACCTGGAGGCGTTCGCGTCCATCGCGCTGATGACGCCAGGTGAAAAGCGGCCAGAGATCGCGACGTCGGAAGGCTTCGCCCGTCGAGGTGTCCTCCTCCCGCAGGTCGCTGTAGCCGAAGTAAAGGAGTCGGAAGCGTTCGCGGTCGAGGATGCCGGACGTGGACCGCTTGTGGATGTACACGGGCCAGGCGGCAAAATCGCTGACCTGGGTGGCATTGGTGGACTTGCCCCACAAGGGCCAGATGCGGTCCCCGTGGCGTCCGGGTCCGCGGGCACGTCCGAGGATGGGCCAGGGAAATCCCCACTCGGAAAACTGGGCGACGCGATTGGTGCGGTGACTGAAGAACATCCACCAGGTGTGATCGACGGTCGGCGAGCGCGTCCGCAGGTGGAGGGGGAAGAGGAACAGGTTGGTGGTCGGGTTGGGGCCGCCGATTCCATTGCGTTCCGAGAAGAAGAACGGCCAGGCGAAGAAGGTGCGGTTGTGTCCCGGCACGATCTCCGCCTCCTCGATGACGTTGGTTCGGACCGTCGGGAGCTTGGTCTCGTGGCCGACGACCGGCCAGAACTGCCAGCCTTGGACGCCGCCTCCGTGCCGCAGATGGAAGAACGGCGCGAGGTAGTTGTCGGTGACCACCTCGCGCTTGCGGGTCTGCAGCCACAGTGGCACCAGCACGAATTTCACCTCGTCCCGGAACAGGCGGTTGCGGATGTGCCCATAGAAGGGGGCGATGGCCAGGTAATCGTTGGTGCCGCTGCTCGATTCCTGCCGGAAATAGAAGGGGAACAGGGTTTGCCGCTTCTTGATGTCCCCATCGAGGGTCGAGCCCCCGGAGAAGTGAAGGATCTGGAAGATCTGCATCTTCCACTCGGTTCCGAACCGGTCGTAGCTGACGAACGGATAGAGGACCTCCCATTCGGACCGTTCCAGGATCGGTTCGCGCTCGCCGCTGATCAGGGGCGACAGTCGCCAGGTCGAGACTCCATCGGATTCACGGCTGGCCCAGAAGGGACCGATGGCTTCGGTGCCGGTGCCGGGTTGGAGGGTCAGGTCGAACTCCGTGACCAACGGACCCCACCAGCGCTGCCCGTCCGGACTGGCTGAAACCGCGGGTGCGTCTCCTGTCGGTGTGCTTGCTGCCCGCAGGCCCAAGGCTTGGAGGGCCATCCCCGCAAGCAGGAGGGCGCGGCCGCAATTCAGGACGTGGAAGGACAGGCGCAAGATCGGACGACGCTCGCGGAGCCGTGGGGGAGAATCAAGTTTGGGACATCAGGAGTGCAAAGCCCGGCCGTCGGTGGCGAGGGCGGCCTCCTTGAGGATCTCGGCGAGGGTGGGATGGGCGTGGGAACAGCGGGCCAGATCTTCGGCGCTGGCGTGGAAACTCATTGCGACGACCGCTTCGGCAATCAAGTCGCCGGCGCGGGCTCCCAGGATGTGGACCCCCAGGATCCGATCGGTCTCGGCGTGCGAAAGGATCTTGGCCCGGCCATCGGTTTCGCCCAGGGCATGGGCACGGCCGTTGGCGCGATAGTGGAAGACGCCCTTCTTGTACGGAGTTCCGGATTCCTTCAGCTGCTCCTCGGTCTTGCCGACCGAGGCGATCTCGGGATGCGTGTAGCACACGCCCGGGATCGTGTCGTAATCGACATGTCCGTGCTTGCCGGCGATGAATTCGACGCAGGCCACGCCTTCTTCCTCGGCCTTGTGGGCAAGCATCGCACCGCGGATGACGTCGCCGATCGCGTAATGCCCGGGAATCGAGGTGCGGAACCGGTCGTCGACGTCGATGCGCCCCCGCGGATCGAGTCGGATGCCCGTGGTGTCGAGTCCAAGGTCCAGTGTGTTTGGGGTGCGCCCGACGGCGACCAGGACGCGGTCGGCGACGATGGGATCGCGGCCTTCGCACCGGACCACGGCCTTGCCGTCCTCGATACGGGCGGACTGGACCTTGTGGCCGAGACGGAACTCCAGGCCCTGCTTCGAGAGGAGCTTCTGGGCTTCATCGGCCATCTCGCGGTCCATGCCAGGCAGGATCCGGTCGAGATACTCCACCACCGTGACCTTGGATCCGAGTCGGGCCCAGACCGAGCCGAGTTCGAGCCCGATGTACCCGGCTCCAATGACCACCAGGTGGCCGGGAACGGCATCGTAGGAAAGGGCCTCGGTGGAGGTGCCGATCAGTGAACCGTCGATCTCGATGCCGGGAAGCGACGACGGTCGGCTTCCGGTGGCGATCAGGATGTGGTTGGCGGTGACGGTCTGGGCTTCGCCGGTGCTGGAGGTGACGGTGACGGCTCCGGGGCCGGTGAAGCGGGCGTGGCCCTGAAGACGGGTGACCCCATTCTTCCGGAACAGGCCGTCGATGCCGCGGGTCAGGCCGCCGACCACGTCGTCCTTGCGCTTGAGCATGCGGGCGAGGTCGAGCTGGACCGGGCCCAGGACCACGCCATGCCGCTCGAGACCATGGCGCGAGGCGGAGAAGATCTCGGACGATTCGAGCATCGCCTTGGAAGGGATGCAGCCGACCCGGAGACAGGTGCCGCCGAGGGCGGGTTCGCGTTCGACGCAGGCGGTCTTGAGGCCGAGTTGGGCGGCGCGGATGGCGGCGACGTAACCGGCGGGGCCACCGCCGAGGATCAGGAGGTCAAAGGGCATCGGGGAGGAGTAGTTGCCGGTTGCCAGACTCCAGTTCCCAGATCCACCCCGAAGGGGACGGACGAAGGGCGTTGGGATTCTGGAGGTGTCAGGCCAGCCGGGGACTCAAGTGTTGAATCTGCGTTCTGGATACCGGGATCAGGAAACTGGGATCTGGAGACTTCCGCCGGCCGGTCACGCTTCCAGCAGCAGGCGGGAGGGGTTTTCGATCACGTCCTTGACGCGTTTGAGGAAGATCACGGCTTCGCGGCCGTCCACGATCCGATGATCGTAGGTCAGTGCGATGTACATCATCGGGCGGATGACCACCTGCCCGTTGAGGGCGATCGGGCGCTCCTGGATGGTATGCATCCCGAGCACTCCGGACTGGGGCGGGTTGACGATGGGCGTTGAGAGCAGGGATCCGTACACCCCGCCATTGGAGATGGTGAAGGAGCCGCCTTCGAGTTCGGCGGGCATGAGCTTGCCGTCCTTGGCCCGGGTGGCGAATTCCACGATGGCCTTCTCGATGCCGGCGAAGCTGAGGCGTTCCGCATTCCTCAGGACCGGAACCACCAGTCCCTTGCCGCCGCCGATGGCAACGCCGATGTCGAAGTAGTGCTTGTAGACGATGTCCTCGCCGCGGATCTCCGCGTTGAGCTGGGGCACCAGTCGGAGCGCGTCCACGACGGCCTTCACGAAGAAGGACATGAAGCCGAGCTTGGCTCCGTGACGGGCCTGGAAGGATTCCTGGATCTCCTTCCGGAGCGTCATGACCGCCGTCATGTCGACCTCGTTGAAGGTGGTGAGGAGCGCCATGTCCGACTTGGCCTGCACGAGCCGCGCCGCCACGGTGCGACGGAGCCGGG
>CAMCFL010000389.1 GCA_945873715.1 Akkermansia muciniphila | reverse complement strand
CCGCACCTGCACACCGTGGCGGATGAATTGTGCGTCATCCGATCGATGACCACCGACCAGTTCAACCACGCGCCCGCCGAGTTGCTGGTCTACACCGGTTC
Source organism: Akkermansia muciniphila (assembly GCA_945873715.1). GTDB lineage: Bacteria > Verrucomicrobiota > Verrucomicrobiia > Limisphaerales > UBA9464 > UBA6176. The sequence goes on along the minus strand of CAMCFL010000389.1, from coordinate 4,054 downwards.
ACCGCGGCCGGGTCGGCCCTCCATCGGATCGTGGGTGACCTACGGTCTCGGCAGCGAGAACCAGAACCTGCCCGGGTTCGTCGTGTTGATCTCCAGTGGCGTCCAACCGAACGGCGGAAGGAACTCCTTCGGCAGCGGCTTCCTGCCCTCGGTCTATCAGGGCGTCCAATGCCGGTCCAAGGGCGACCCCGTTTTGTATGCTTCGGATCCCGAGGGACTCGACCGCGACACGCGCCGGCTGAGCCTGGATGCCTTGCGCGACCTGAACGAGATGCAGTCGCGCGAGCTGGGACATCCGGAAACGGCGACGCGCATCGCCCAGTATGAGCTGGCCTTCCGCATGCAGGCTTCGGTGCCCGAGGTGATGGACATCACCCGGGAATCCGCGGCGACGCTGGAGGCCTACGGGGCGAAGCCCGGCGATTCCAGTTTCGCCAACAACTGTCTGCTGGCCCGTCGGTTGGTCGAGCAGGGGGTGCGTTACGTGCAGCTCTTCGACTGGGGTTGGGACTTCCACGGGACCGGCCCCGGCGAAGACATCCGCGGCGGCCTGACCAACAAGTGCGCCACCATGGATCGTCCGGTGGCCGCCCTGCTCAAGGATCTCCGCCAGCGCGGCATGCTCGACGAGACCCTGGTGGTGTTGGGTGGGGAATTCGGGCGGACGCCGTTCCGCGAGGGACGCACGGCCAAGAGCGACATCCTCGGGCGTGATCATTTCCCCGATTGCTATTCCATGGTGGTCGCCGGGGGCGGGATCCGGGGCGGGACGATGTATGGGGAATCGGATGAACTCGGGTTCAGTCCGGTGGAGAACAAGGTGAACGTCCACGATCTGCAGGCGACCCTGCTGCACCAGCTCGGGTTCAATCACGAGCGGTTGACCTATCGCTTTCAGGGGCGCGACTACCGGCTGACCGACGTGGAGGGCGAAGTGATCCGTGGGATTCTTGCCTGAGTCTGGGAGGCGTCCGCGGTTTATCCGCAGATGGCGCAGATAACGCAGATGGGGAGGCACGGGGAGAGGTCGAACAGGATGGGCAGCCTCAGTCTACGGATGAGGCCGCTCCGGCGAGAGACGGCCTGGTTATCTGCGCCATCTGCGTCATCTGCGGATAGAACTCCGGCTTTTGGGCTGATCACAGGAGGAGCCCGTCGATCCGGAAGAGTTCCTTTGCGCCTTTGCCCTTGAGCGGAACGAGGCCCAGGGCCTGGCCGTGGTACCGCTCCGACAACCGGCTCCAGAGGACGGCTTCCACGCACAGGCTGCCCGGCGGGGCCGCCTGTTCCAGTCGGGCCGCCGTGTTCACCGTGTCGCCCCACACGTCGTACTGGTACTTGCGCCGACCCACGACGCCGGCGATGACCGGGCCGACGTGCAGGCCGACCCGGACCTCCCAGCGGGGGGGCAGCGAACGGGCGGCCTGGATCATGGCCAATCCGCAGTCGACGCAATTCAGGGCGGGATGTTCCAGAGGCGCGAGAAGTCCGGCCGTTGCCATGAAGGTATCGCCGATGGTCTTGATCTTCTCGAGGCCGTGGTCGGCTGCGAGCTGCTCGAAGGCCTCGACCAGCGACTGCAATTCGTGGTGGACCGCTTCCGGGGTCTGTCGATCACACCAGGCCGTGAAGCCCACGATGTCGCAGAAAAGGACCCCGACGTTCTCGACGCGGCGGGGGCGGACGGCCCGGGTGCTCTTCAATTCCTCCGCCACATCGTGCGGCAGGATGACGTGCAGGAGTTCATCCGATCGCCGCTTCTCCTCCTGGATCCGCAGTAGGTGGGCGGCTTCCCGGTCGCGCAGTTGCTTCTTCTCCAGGCAGGCCTGGATCCGGGCCTTCAGCAGCACCGGATTGAACGGCTTCGACAGGTAATCCTCGGCTCCCTGCTCGATGCACCGGACGACCTGGTCGATTTCATCCGAGGCCGACAACACGATCACGGGCAGGGAGCGCCAGATGGGATCGGCCCGCAGTTGCCCGAGCACTTCTTCGCCGTCCATCTCCGGCATCTCGAGGTCGAGCAGCATGACATCGCAGGGACTGGACCCCAGGATCTCGAGTGCCACCCGTCCGTTCTCTGCCGTCAGCACTTCATGCCCGAGCCGCGTCAGGCGTCGGAAGAGCATCTCGCGGTTCGCCTCGTCATCGTCCACCACCAACAGCAAGCCAGTCAGCCCGGTCGGCCCCGTATCGGGCTCGCCGACGGGGATGTTCTGCCGACGCGACGCGCCGGAGGCCTCGGCGTCGACGGCCGGGGCACTCGTGGTGTCATCGGGTTGAGGCAATGCCGGAAGGAATCGTTGGAGCTTTCGCGTGGCGGTGCGGATCCGCTCGATGTCTTCCACCAAGGGTTGCATGCCCTGTGCCGTGAGCTGTTCGAGGATGGATTGGGCGTCGCCGAGGATGGCGTCGAGAAGTCTCTGCCATTCCTCGATGAACCGGCCTGGATCCGGCGGGTCCGTGTCCGTGCCGGAGGAGCCGAAGAGATTCTCGGAGAGGACCAGCAGGCGGGTGCCGGCCGCATGGATCTGCAACAGGCGGGGTGTCCACTGCTGCAACGAACGTTCCCCGGCTTCTTCGAGCAACAGTTCGCTGTAGCCGAGGATGTGATTCAACGGCGTGCGGACTTCGTGTTTCATGCTCGCGTTCAAGAGGGGCGACCCGGTTCTGCTCTGCCGAGTGTCGGCGGCGGCATCGCGAGTCTGCCCGGTCTTGGAGTCAGGTGGAAGTCGATGCGTGTGGAGGGATGAGCGCCGAAGCGGGCGCAGCTTGATACCGCCCCCGACGCGCCATGCGGAAATCTCCGAACCCGATGCGGCGGCGAGCCCCGTCGTCCCTCCTCATCCCGGAGGGATGGCAGCGATTAGCCCGGGGTACCACCCCGGGTAAATGGCGCAAAAAGTCCAATCAACCCCGGAGGGGTTGAAGCTCTGCCACCCCTGCCGGGGTGGGAGGGTTTTAAGGGCGACTGACCCCGGGGTGATCCCCCGGGCTAATCGCTGAAACGCCTCCGGTGTAGAGCACACCCGCGGCTTCCGGCGCGGCCAGGGTCCAGATGCACCCGTTGTAGGCCCGCTGCCCTCAGCGGGCGTTTTCACATCGCCGCCTGAGGGCAGGCGGCCTACATCCATGACCAACTCAAGATGCACCCGAGGAAGCCCGGTGAACGAAACTTGTGCTTGCAGGCGTGGGTGCGACGAGGACGATGCGTCGATCACCTGAAGGAATCTGCCGTTCAGAATCATGCACGCCCAAGGAATCCACTGCCGCGGTCCGCTAGCCACCCGGAGGGAATGGCTGCGGATGGGCGGCCTCGGAGCATTTGGACTGTCGCTGGCCAATCTGCTTTCTGTTCCGACCCGCGCGGCGCTGCCGGCCGGGGCGGCATCGACGGCGGTGGGCAGCTTTGGACGGGCGCGTTCCTGCATCCTGCTTTTTCTCGCGGGCGGTCCACCGCAACACGAGACCTTCGATCCGAAGCCGGACGCGCCGATGGAGGTTCGTGACGTGTTTCGTTCGATCCGGACCAGCGTTCCCGGGACCCACTTCTGCGAGACGCTTCCCCACACCGCGCGGATGGCCCACCGCTTCTCGGTGATCCGCTCGATGACGACCGAGATCGATGCCCATTCGACGAGCGGGGCGTTCATGCTCACAGGCTACGAGCCCATGACCAAGGCGGAGAATGTGCCGCCCGGACCCCAGGACTGGCCGAGCCTGGCGGCGGTGGTGGGCGCATTGAAGCCCAGCACGCGTTCGCCCATGTCCTCGGTGGTGCTTCCGGAGCCTCTGGGCAACGACGGAAACATCCTCTGGCCGGGCCAGGACGGCGGTCTGATGGGGCCCGTGTGGAATCCGCTCCTGATGCGGTGTGATCCGACGGTGCTGCCGATGCAGACCGAGGGGCTGAGTCACCTGTCGGGTCTGTCGGAGGTCCGATTGCAGCAGCGGCAGGAGTTGCTCGCCCAGTTGAACGCGCATTTCAAGGCGGGCGAATCGAGCGCGCCGGTCACCGGTTGGGATCATTCGCAGCGAAAGGCGTTCGACCTGC
>CAMCFL010000388.1 GCA_945873715.1 Akkermansia muciniphila | reverse complement strand
GCCGGCGAGGACGAAGTCGGTCTTCTTGCTGACGCTGGAAGAGACCTTGCCTCCCAGGGCCTCGATGTGAGCGGCGGCTTCTTCGCGCTTCAAGGTCGGGAGCGTGCCGGTCAGGACAAAGATCTTCCCTGCGAACGGTCCGGCGGGGGCGTCGGTCGGGGGACGGTACAGACTGGAGGAGAAGTTCAATCCGGCCGCGCGCAGACGTTCGATGCGGTGGCGGTTTCGTTCGTCCCGGAACCAGCCGTGCAGGGAGGTGGCGATCACCTCGCCGATGTCCTCGGTCTGGGTCAGTTGCTCGACGTTGGCGGCGGTGATCGCGTCAAGGGTGGGAAAATGTCGGGCCAGGGCCTTGGCGGTGCCGGCACCCACATGAAGGATCCCCAGGCCGAACAGAAGGCGCCACAGGTCGCGGGTGCGCGAGGCCTCGATCCCGGCGATGAAATTGGCAGCGGACTTCTCGCCCATCCGGTCGAGGGCCGCGACGTCCTCGGACTTAAGTTGGTAGAGATCGGCGACGTCCTGGGCGAGGGCGGCCTTGACGAGTTGCTGGACGGTGACTTCGCCGCCGCCCTCGATGTCCATGGCACCGCGGGCACACCAATGTTCCAACCGCCCCCGGATCTGTGCCGGACAATCCGGGTTGGGACAACGCCAGACCACGCCTTCGCCGTCGGCGATCTTCTCGCGGGTAACGGGGGTGGAACATTCCGGGCAGGAGCGTGGGAAATCGAACTGGGTCTCGCTGCCGTTGCGGCGTTCGAGAAGAACGTGGACGACGGCGGGAATGACCTCCCCGGCCTTCTCGATCACGACGCGGTCGCCCACGCGAATGTCCTTGCGACGAAGCTCCTCTTCGTTGTGCAGGGTGGCCCGGCTGACGGTGGAACCGGAAAGAAAGACGGGTTCGAGTTCCGCGACCGGGGTGAGGGCTCCGGTGCGTCCGACCTGGATGGTGATGCGGCGGAGCAGGGTTTCGGCCTGTTCTGGCGCGTACTTGTAGGCCATGGCCCAGCGCGGGGCCTTGGAGGTGCTGCCCAGGCGTTCGCGGAGGGCGATGGCATCCAGTTTGACCACGGCACCATCCGTCTCGTAGGCGAAGCTGCGGCGAATGGAATCCAGTTCGGCGATGGCGGCGAGCACGCCTTCGAGGTCGGTGGCGGTCCACAGACGTTCGGGCGTGGGAAGACCGAGGGAACGGAACCAGTCGAGCAACGTCTGCTGGCTGGGTGGCGCGTCCGCTGCGCGCACATCGCCGACGCCGTAAACGACGACCTGAAGGGGGCGTCGGGCCACGAGTTTTGGGTCCAGTTGCTTGAGGGAACCGGCGGTGGCGTTGCGGGGATTGGCGAAGGCTTCTTCGCCGGCGGCGATCCGTTCCTCGTTCAGTTTGCGGAAGGCAGCCAGGGGCATGAAGACCTCGCCGCGGACCTCGAGGAGCTCGGGCGATTCCTGTCCGGGCGGAGGACTGAGGCGGAGGGGAAGGTTGCGGAGGGTACGGAGGTTGGCGGTGATGTCGTCGCCGTGGGTGCCATCGCCGCGGGTGGCACCGAGGACAAATTGGCCGTGTTCATAGCGCAGGGAGATGGCGATGCCGTCGATCTTGGGTTCGATGGTCCAGGTGAGCGGCGTGTCCGCCAAGGGCTTCTGGGCGCGGACGAGAAACGCGCGGACTTCCTCCGGAGAGTAGGTGTTGTCCAGGCTCATCATCGGGACTGAGTGGAGCACAGATTCGAAGCCGGGCAGGGGTGCGCCGCCCACGCGTTGGCTGGGGGAGTCCACCGTGCAGAGCCCCGGGTGGGCGGATTCGAGATCCAGCAATTCCCGGTAGCCGCGGTCGTATTCGATGTCGCTGATCACGGGGCGGCCCTCGATGTAATAGGCGCGGTCGTGTCGGCGGATCTGATCGGCGAGATCGGCGTGTCGCTTGCTGGCAGCGGCGGGCGTCATGCGGGCCGCAGCATGAAGGATCCGGGGGGACGGCTGAAACGAAAACACTGGGCGTCCCTTCGGAGGGAGCCTCTTGAGTTTGGTGTTGATGTAGGCCGCCTGCCCTCAGGCGGCGATGAGAGCTCCGCCCGCTGAGGGCAGCGGGCCTACAACCGTCACAACAAACTCAAGATGCAGCCCCCTTCGGACGCCAGTACCGGCGAGCCGCCGGGTGCCCCCGTTCAGTGGGAGGTTGAAACGAAAACCCCCCGACGTCCTTGCGGGCGTCGGGGGTTGCGATGTTCACCACGGAGTGGCGCTGACTGCGGTCAGGCCGCAGGGCGGACCGCTCACGGGTAGCTCAGGCGATAGAAGGCAGAGCCAGTGGCGGGCGTGCCGTAGGAGTTCTCGCTGTTGACCTCGGTGATGCCGGAGGTGACCGAAGTCCAGACCGGATTGGTCAGGCTCGGGCTCGATTGGAGCACGAACGGGATGAGGGGCCAGGTCAGGGTCGCATTGCTTCCCGAGAGCGCGATCGCGAGGGCGGGTTCGTCGGTGGTCGCGAGGAAGTTGTCCCAGGTCGCTTCTGCGCCGGTTTCACACACGTCATTGCTGGCGACGATCAGACCCAGCAGACCGCTGGGGTAGATGTTGTCGGGATCGGTGGCCGGCAGGACGATGAGCGGGTTGGTGAGGTCAGGCAGTTCATAGACCCGCGCTTCGAAGTTGTTGCCCTTGCCCATGAACACGAAGCGGTAGCTCTTGCCCTTGGTCAGGTGGAGGCCGCTGGGCGCGGTCTCGATCTGTTTGATGACGGCTTCGTCGAACAGGAGTGAGATGTCCAGGTCGCCGTTGGTCTCGCCCGGCAGGGCACCGCTGCCCGGCTCCCAGCTGAACAGGTATCCGCCGGTCGAACCGAGGCCCGGCGTGCTGATGCGAGCCCCGATGCCAAAGGCCTGGCGGATCGTGTCGTCGAAGTCGATCAGGTCGGCTGACACGTAGAAGTCCCCGTATTCATTGGCGAGGAAGCTTCCGGCGCGGGCAGGGCCAGCGTCGCAGTTGGGAGCCTGCTGGGCGGGAGCCTTGAGCTGATAACGGCCGCCCGGGAACAGGAAGCTGGAGGGCGGTGCCGTGAGTCCACCGATGGGGTCGTAACGGGTCCACTTGGGATTGGTGGAGTCATTGCCGTCGTTGAAGTTGTCGAAGACGGTGGAGTTGACGACGACCGGGACCGGGACCAGCAGGAGGTAGTCGAGCGAGACCGTGCGGGCGTCCTTGGTTTCCTCGCCCGCCAGGGTGAGGCGGAGCGTCTGGGTGCCGGACAGGGTGACGACCGCAGGAACGCCATCCGCCATCAGTTGCTCGTAGCGGTAGTTGAGGCGCATGAGGTGATTGCTCACGTCAAACGTACCCAGCGGAGTCGTGGTCTGGTTGACGACGGCGGGATCGCCGGTGACCCGGGCGAGGTTGATCTTGGTCGAACCGAAGCTGCCGGCCCGCAGGTAAACGTGGTAACTGCCGGCAGCGAATTCTCGGGTATAGTTCATCCAGTCGCCCGGGGATGTTGCCCGGACCTGATACTCCTTCACCTGGGCGGCGACGTACTGCGAGCGTTGGGTGTCGTGCACGCGGTACGGATCGGTGGCGAGGCTGACCTCGTCGAGGATGTCACCGGCTTCGTCCCGTCCACCGATGAAGGAGGAACCCTGGGTGATCTGGACGCGGTCCTCGGTGCGGTACTCGGCGAGCAGCAGCGAGAAGTGGCCGCCGGGCTTGAAGTAATCGACCTCGGGCGTGCCGACCAGATTGTAGTAACCGACGCCATTCCCGGCGACCTGGGTGCCGTTTTCCTGGAGGCCGGACACCGGAATCACCCCGGTCTGGAACTGGCCGCCGCTGTGGTTGTAGTCCTCGATCTCGATGGTCCGGACTGGCGCGGTCGCCAGGTAGGAATCGGTGAAGGTGTCGAACCAGAAGCTGTTGGTGGACCGAAGCGTGCCGGTGGTGTCTTCGAGGACGATGCGTCCTGAGTAAACGGCGTTGGGCTTCAGGGTCCCGGCGGCGGTGGTGAAGTTGACGGTCGATCCGTTGGCGGGGAGGGGTGCCAGGGAAGCGGAGGCGTCCACGCCGTTCAGCCAAAGCTTGGTTGCCGAGGCATTGATCTGCCCGGCAGTAAAGGTCCGGCCCTGGAAGCTGATTCCGCTGGCAGCCGGATGGAGGTTGGCGAACCGGCTCGCCGGC
>CAMCFL010000387.1 GCA_945873715.1 Akkermansia muciniphila | reverse complement strand
CCTCCTTCACTTCTTCCTCCTTCGGCCGGGTTTCCTTCACCTCCTTGGGGGGGGACGCCACCTCGGCCACCTTGGGCGCGGGCGGAGCCGGCGGAGTTTCCACCGCCTTTTCCGGCGGCGGCGTCGGCTCCGGACGTGGCTGGGGAGCGGGTTGGGGCGGTACGGCCCGGACCACCTCCAGCACCCGGGGAATGTCCTCGCGCTTGCCCTCGATCCGGGGAGTCGTCGCGTTCTGGACCGGCGGGGTCGGATTGGCCGCCAGGGTGTTCACCGTCGAGACAAAGCGGGCCTCCTTCGCCGGCTGCGGCACCGCTTGGGAGGGATCCACCTCCAGGAACGTCAGGGGGATCTCCACCTCCGGTTCAGGTTCCACCGCCGGCTTGCGTGCCGCCAGTTCCTCCGGCGTCAGGGGTTTCGGGGGCAGAAGCGCCGTCCGCATCCAGTCCGGGAGAATTTCCGGGCGCGACTTCGCCAGCCGCCGCCCTCCTTCCCACAGACCCAAGGCCAGGAAGTGCAGCAGCAGCGACACCAACAACCACCGCGCCACCGGCCATCCCCCCCCATCGGCCGACGCACGGTGACCCCGCCTGGACGCCACGTCATTCAAACACGTCCAAAGTGGCCGAGGGCAACAGACACGGCAACCGGTGAATCAGAGTTCGGGCCGCGCAGCGGGAGGAAAGATTTCAGTTTCAAGATTGAAGTCGTTGCGGGTTGCCCGTCCGCCAGGCAGGCGGTGAACGCGCCGCAGGGAGGCTTGAATCTCCGAACCTTGAACCTTGAAACTCGGTGATTCTCGAGGCCGGGACCTACTTCAACAGGCGGTCGCGAAGGAACTGGACGGTGGTGAAGAACTGGTAGTCGATGTTGCGCTTCTTGGCGAAGCCATGGCCCTCGTCCTTCGCCAGCAGATACCAGCACTCGCCCCCGCTCTCGCGCACCGCCTTCACGATCTGGTCGGCTTCGCCCACCGGCACGCGCGGATCATTCGCCCCCTGCACCACCAGCAAAGGCACCCGGATCTTCCGGACATTCGTCAGGGGCGAGATCTTCTCCAGATGCGCCCGCATGGCGGGATCGCGTTCGTCGCCGTACTCCACCCGACGGAGGTCCCGACGATACTCCTGGGTCCGCTCCAGGAAGGTGACGAAGCTGGAGATCCCGACGACATCGATGCCGCAGCGCAGGCGATCCCCGTAGAGGACCATCGAAGCCAGGCTCATGTAGCCGCCATAACTCCCGCCGGTCACCGCCACCCGCGACGGATCCAGCCGGGTGTCCCGCGCCAAGCCGTCGAGAAACGCCCCGATGTCCTTCACCGAGTCCTCCCGCTTCATCCCGTTGTCCAGGCGGAGGAAGCTCTTCCCGTACCCGGCAGACCCCCGGACGTTGGGAAACAGCAAGGCGACCCCCAGCTCTTCCAGGAAGTAATTGTTCCGTCCCAGGAAGACCGGACGCGCCTGCGACTCCGGTCCGCCGTGGATGCTCACCAGCAGCGGTCGGCGTCCCGGGAACCGCACGGGATCGGGACGGTACAGGAAGCCACTCACCAGGCGACCGTCGAAGCTCTTCACCCGGACCAACTCCGGTTCGCGCAGCTTTTCAGCATCGAACCCGCCGGTCTCGCTGGAGGTCCATCGGGTGATGCGACCCTTGCGAACGTCCATGGAGTAGGCATCCGCCGGGGAGCGCGCGTGGGAAAGCGTGAAGCCCAGGTCACGGCCATCCGCACGCCATTCCAACCCGGAGATCACCCCGGCCGGAAGATCCGCCCGACGCCGCTCTTTTCCGCTCCGGGCATCCACCAGTCGCAGCACGCTGACGCCATCCTCGTTGGTGACCACCGCCAGGAGGCGTCCGTCCGGCGACACTTCCACGGCTTCCACATCCCACGAAACGCCCGGCAACATTCCCGTCATCCGCCCGGTGGCCACGTCGATGCGGACCAACTGATGGAACTCCCCGCCCCGGTCCGTGGTGCAGAACACCGACCGACCGTCCCGGCTGAAGCGGGCATCGGCGTAACTGACGCGGTGGGTCTCCTTTGCGGTCAACGGACGCAACCGCCCACTGGCCACGTCGAGCAGATGCAGGCCCGCCTCATTGATCGAGACGTATTCCCCCACCACCAGCGTCGTCCCGTCCGGCGACCAATCACTCACGCCCCAACCCCCGCCCCGGCACTCCAGAACCATCCGCGCGGCTTCCGGACGTCGCGGGTCCATCACCCAGATATCCGTGTCACGTCCGTTGCGTCGCGTGGAACTCCAGGCGATCTGCTGCCCCGAAGGAGCCCACCGAGACCCCATGTTGCGGCTCTTGCCATCGGTCAGGAGCGTGACCCGGCCGTCGGCCACATCCTGTCGGTACAACTGGAAGAACTCGCCGCCGCCCGTGTCCTGACTGAAGAGGATGCACCCTCCGGTCACCGGTTGGTAATTGGCGGAGGAAACCGGCTCGTTGAAGAAGGTAAGTTGGCGACGGGCACCCCCGGGATGATCGACCCGATGCAATTGGGCGCTGTCGGCGAAACGGGTCAGGACCAGCATCTCGCGTCGGACCGGATGCCACGACTGCAACAGCGCCGTCCGGGATTCCAGATAGCGCGAGGCCTCGTTTCGAAGCACTGGGTCGAGCGCTGGAACGCCATCGGCAACCAGGTTTTCCGGCACCGATTCGGCGGCCGCCTGCAAGGCAAACCAAGCGACGCAAACCAGCCACCCACGACCCAGGTTCATCCAGCTCATGGGGTCACGATGCCGTCGGTGCGGAATCCCGGCAACCCTGGGTATGCCCGGAGCGGTGCATCTTCAGTTTATTGTCACGGTTGCAGGCCCGCTGCCCTCAGCGGGCGCTTTCACTTCTGGAACAGCCGGTTGAACCCGCGCCAGGAACTGGCGTTGAGCCGGCGCACCATCGATTGGATCCGCTGCGAATCCGACGGAGAATCGCTGTTCCTGCGGCGCAGGTCCCACTGGACGAGGAAGCCCACGTTGTGGGCACCCCGCCCCTCGTCGCGCATGGCATCGATGCCCCAGGCGTACCCGATCATGAACTGCCAAGCCGCGTTGCTGGAGGTCCAGCCAATGCCCCCACCGACACCGCTGTGCCATTGGCCGGGCTGCTCCAGTCCAGAGGTGTAGTCCACCAGTGCCGTGCCCCCATACCCCAGCAGATCCCACCGTCCGATCACCGGTTGAGTCAGGAGCGCATCCGCCAGCAGGAAGCGTCGCGCGCTCAATTCCTCGAAGTAATACCCGGGCAACATCAGGGGAAATTCGGCTGCCAGCGGCAGCGTTCCCCCGAGACGAAACGCCGAGAGTCGATCCTCGTTCAACACGGCCCCGGCGGTCAGCGTCATCTCCAGGTAATGCCCGGTATTGGTAAAGCTGTTGGCGGCCAGGGCGCGCGCCCAGAACTGATGCACGGAGGGCTGTACCGAGCGATCGCCGGCAAACCCATAGTCCCCGGCGGCGAACCGGGCCTGTCCCTGATACCACGCACTCAACTCCACCGCGACGTCTGGCCGCATGAGCGGTTCGCGTCCGCCCCAACGAAGTCCGGCACGCACGAACCCCATGGGAAGATCCTCGGGAATGTCGAAGCTCGACGCCGTCCGGGAACTCCGCGCAAAGAAGCTTTCGCGAAACCCGACCCGCAACACTCCCTGCAGGGGCACTTCGGAGAGACTCGTGGGCGACGAACCTTCGGGAAGCGGATTGAACAGGTGATAGACCGACGAGTTGATCTCCCCGGCGTGACCCAGGAAGGATTCTTCCCGGCGCCAGCTCCCGTTCCGGATCTCGGCATAGTTGTCGGCAAGTCCGCCCCCGGCCAACCCCACCGCGAAGTCCGTCTGCGGTGAAATCAGCTCACGGAAGGCCAGTTCAAAATCCCCGTACACCGGTGCCACCGCCGCGCGCAGGGTCCAGTTCGGCCGGATGAACCCCGGTTCGTTGTGGTAATAGAAGGCGTATCCGGCAAAGGGAGCCTTCCCTTGGATCGGCTGGTTGTATCCCACCTGCACCAGTTGCCGCGGGACCGGATCCACCTGTGCCCGGCAGGGCAGAGACGCGGCCAACAAGGAGACAATGACACCCAGGAATCGACCGACGCCCCAGCTCAGGCTGGCCAAGGATTTCACGAACGCCCCCCTCGGCCTTCGCGCCCATCACGGCCGGACGAG
>CAMCFL010000386.1 GCA_945873715.1 Akkermansia muciniphila | reverse complement strand
AAAAGAAGCCACGAACCACTAAACACTGATCGCCGCACTTGCAGCGTAATCAACCGCCCTATGAGGTCGTTGATTCAGAAACGCACCGTCTTCAAGGGGCTCCAGAGCGCCATCGCGAAGCGGCTGTATCGGTTCCTGGACAAGCGGTTCTTTCACCGCCGCCACTGGGAGTTCGACCTGAAGGAGCTGAGTTGGAATCACGTTGGCCTATCGCGCGGTTACGATGCGGCCAGCCTCAAACGAAAGTTGCGCGTGGGCATCGTGGAGTTGGAGCGGGCGGGGTATTTGCAGCCGATGCCCGACCTTGAACGTTTCCGGAAGGTGTGCTCCGGAACGTGGGAGGTTCGGTTCACCCAGGCGGAATCCCGAGCCGTTGCCGCGTCAGCGCCCCAGGTGGACTGCGCGCCCTCGCCTTTGGCGACCGCTCTGGTGGAGCGCGGAGTGGGCGTGAAGGCCGCCGAAGAAACCGTGAGGAAGTATCCGGCCGAGGAGATTCGGACCCAGGTCGAGGTGCTCGATTGGCTGGTCGCGCTGCGCAAACCGGAAGCCGTGGTCTGCCTGCTCTCCGCCCTGCGCTTTCACGAACTCACCACGGAGAGTCCGGGGTCGGTCTGGATCGCGGTGGAGAATCACTCCCGCCCCCCCCCGAATCGAGACGCTCCAACTCCGCGTCCATTACTTCTCCGGTCCGGCGCTTCGGGAGGGCGTTGAGGTGCACCAGATCGCCGGGGTTCCGGTGAAGATCTACGGCGTCGCCAAGACGGTCGCGGACTGCTTCAAGTTCCGGAATCAAATCGGCACGAAGACCGCCGTCGATGCGCTCCGGGAGGCGTGGCAGAAGCAGAAGGTCACGACCGAGGACCTTTACCGGTTCGCTCGTGTCTGCCGGGTGCTCAATGTGATGCGTCCCTATCTGGAAGGAGTGCTCGAATGAAGCGGAAAAAGGGAAACGTTGCCGCGTCGGTTCGTCCCCATCGCCAATCTTCGGAAAGATCTTCGGAAACCTGCCATTTAAGACGTTCTTTCGTTGCGAAATACGGGGAGAAAAGGCATTTTATGCGCTGAAATCGATCTTCGGAAAGATTTTCGGTTTTCTCTATGACGGATGTGTATGCGAGCCCGACCTCAATGGAGCCCCTCCTGCCCGTGGCAGGGCGGGAAACGCTCGCCAAACTGACCTGCGACATCCTGGCGGCCTCCGGCCGCCTCACCGGGCAGGTTCATGCGCCCGAGGTCCTGCGCCGGGTCGCCGGTCTGGTCCGGGAAATGAACTGCTATTACTCGAACCTGATTGAAGGGCACAAGACCACGCCCCGGGACATCGAGCGGGCGTTGAAGCAGGACTTCTCGGCAGACGAAACCCAGCGCAACCATCAGCAGCTTGGCCTCGCCCACATCGCGGTGGAGAAGCTCATGGTAGACCGGTTGGCGGGGGAGACCGTAGATGTCTACGGGGCCGAGTTCATCTGCTGGCTGCACCGGGAATTCTACCAACGGCTCCCTGAGCCGCTCCACTGGGCCGAGACCTTGGGCGGGCAGTCTTATCGGATCGAGCCGGGCCGACTGCGCGACTTCATGGTCGACGTGGGCCGACACACGCCGCCGCAGTTCGACGCGCTTCCCCGATTCCTCAGTCGGTTCCATCAATTCTACGGTTCCAGGGAACTCATCGAGACCGATCGCCTCACCGCCATTGCGGCGGCTCATCACCGGCTCGCCTGGATTCATCCTTTCGGAGATGGCAACGGGCGGGTCATCCGTCTCCATTCCCAGGCCCTGATGATCCACCACGGCCTGGATGGCGGCGGATTGTGGACCCTCTCCCGTGGGCTCGCCCGGCAACGGCAGCGTTACTACGATCACCTGCAAGCCGCCGACCTCGGGCGACGCAACGACCTCGATGGACGGGGAAACCTCTCGGATGCCGGACTCGCGACCTTCTGTCAGTTTTTCCTCGAAACCGTTCTCGACCAGATCCAGTTCATGAGCGGCCTGCTCGGCCTGCCAGCCTTGCGGACCCGGGTGGAACGTTACTTCCAGTTCGAAACCGTCCACCTGAAGCTCTACCGTGAGGAACTCATGCGGGTCGTGCGGACCCTGATTGACGAGGGCGAGATTTCCCGGACCCGCGTGCAGGAAATCACCGGCAAGGGGGCCACGGTCTCCGCCGAAATCATCAAGCTCGGCCTGCAGGAAGGCCTCGTCGATTCGCCCAGCCCCAAGGGGCCCCTGCAGCCGGGCTTCCCGCCCAAGATCCATGAGTTCTATTTCCCCCAACTGTTTGTCGATCTTCCTGCCGACGAGTCGGCCCGGGATGGTCGTTGAGGGCGTTTCCACAGACCCAATTCCGGCTGCGAAAGAGGGGTGCCGCCACCACTCTGGGCGGTTCCGAAATCACCGCAAATTGATGGTGAAAATGCGGACACCAAAAGGTATGTTTTGGTTACCTTGGGTGAGGTGGCGATTGGGTTGATTTCCTAGGAAAACGGGCATATTGGGACCGTCAACCGCGCGATTGACGGACGATTCCGACCCTCGCCTTCAGCCTTCGCCCAGGCGCGAAGCGCATGGGCGAAGGCTGCCGCGCCGAAGCACGTACGTGAGAAGGCGGGGGATCAGTCAGTTCCGCCTGTGCTACGGCTCGGCAAGCCACGATGTAACTTCCCCCCAACTCCGGGCGTAGCACCCGGCATGTCTGACACCTGCCTGGTTTGGTCCTATGTCTACATCCTCCAATCCGAGTCCTGCCCGGACCGCTTCTACGTCGGGTTGACGGACGATCTCCGCGACCGGCTGCGGCGACACAACGGTGGGGAGGTCGCTTCCACCCGGTCGCGCGGTCCGTGGACGATGAAGAACGCCTTCGGCTTTCGGGATCGGGAACGTGCTGCAGCCTTCGAGCAATACCTCAAGTCCGGTTCCGGCCGGGCCTTTGCCCGGCGGCACTTCTGACGCGAGCAGGTCCAGTCCCAACCGTAAACGCACCGGCCGACGAAGCCTCGATTGACATGTCGTCACTTGCGGACAACTACCGACGTATGGATGCGCCGCTTGAGTCCCATGAGGACCTCGCGCTCCTCGCGCTGCGGAAGCCCGACGCCGTGGTTTGCTCCGGATCGGAGGGGAATGACTTCGCTGGCAGGTGCCATCCCGTTCCGGATTGGCGGCATCGCCTCCAACATCGAAGTGGTGGGCAGGATCCCCGGGGCTTCTCCCAGCGCAGAGCAGGCTGCGATCGAGGCGGAGTGGAACGGCAAGCGCCTGCGCCTGCTGGATCCTGTTTCGTTGTTTGCCCGCAGCGGGGCTTCACGGACGGCTGGTGGATCGTTCTTGCAGCCAAGGCAGATCGCCCGACGTCCCGTCGCGTGGTGTCCCTGGCGCCGCGCGGCGCAACACCGCTGGATCCCGCCACGACTTGATCTCGGCATGGCCGTCCGCAAAGGAGAGACCGCCGGCGTCCCCGTGGTAACCCGCCGGAACATCCCGCCACGAATACGTTTCGTTGGGATCGCACACAAACCAACCGTCATTGATCCCCACCGGGCTCTCATCGATCATCACCCAGCAATTCGCGGGGCTGGGGGCGGTGATGTCCGCCTGTTTTCGGAACACCCGCAAACGTTCCCTCCCGCCATAGTCCTGGATCGAGTTCCAATCGCGGATCGGGTTCAGCCAACAGTTCATGGAAATGCTTCGGACAGTGGCTTTGCCATCCACCATTTTTCCGTCGCCCGGGCACTTATAGCTGGTGAGGTTGTTGACATAGGGGAACAAAAGCCCCTGCTGGACCAGCAGCCGGTTGGTTGCCCCGGATGGCGAATCCACGGAGCCCAGCACCCACTGTGACTTTGCCCCGCCAGTCCGTCCGGCGGGGTCGTCCACGTCGCCGACGAGTTGATCCATGCCGGCGGAACGCACGAGTTTGTCGTTGTTGTCCCCCGAGTAGATGGACCAGCCCAGTTCCAGTTGCCTGAGGTGATGGAGGCACGTCTGCCTTCGGGCCTTGGGATCGACCCGCCGTACTGCCGACAGGGCGAGCGCGGCCAGCAGGACCATGACGGCGATCACGGCCAGCAGTTCGGTGCTTCCAAAGCCGCCCCCGGGGGGCATTCCTCTTGGTTTCAAATGCTTGCCTCCAGGGGGCGGCCGGATTGGGACGCGCGGGTGACGGACCCGGTCGGTTCACC
>CAMCFL010000385.1 GCA_945873715.1 Akkermansia muciniphila | reverse complement strand
GTCGGGCAATGGCTGACGGGAACGCGCCTCCATCCAGGGAATGGCCACCCGATCCTCCAATTCCATCCAGTGACCCTTGGACGGGATCCGGACCAGATGGTCGTAGCCTTCGGGATCGGCGGCACGGAGTTCAGCCAGCTTGACCTTCCACTCTTCCGCGATCCGATTCCGGTGGTACGCGGCATCCAGGCCTCCGACCTGGAGGGCGAAGGGAACATTGCGAAGGCCAAACGGCTGGGTTTCGTTGGGATGCCCGGCACTCATGGCCGCCGCCGCCCACCAATCGGCCATCCGGGGAGCCAATTGGTACACGCCATCGCCTCCGGCCGAGTAGCCCATCAGATAGACTCGATTGGGATTCACGCCCTCCAAGGCGACGAAATCCTCGATCAACCGGGCGAACAACCCGTCGACGTGGGCCTCGTGCCACAGATTCCAGGTATCGGTCGGCCCCCGGGGAGCCACGTAGATTCCCTCGGCAGGCGCGTAGCCCCGGGCCAGGCGGACCTGATTGGTCCACTGACCATCGTTGACGCGGGCGGGAGCCCCGCCGCCGCCGTGCATCGAGATGAACAGGCTTCTTCCACCTGCTGGCGCAGTTTCCGCCGGGCCAAATCGGACCACCTCGAATCGCAGCTTCCTGCCGTCGACTTCGATGGCCCGGGCCTTCAATTCGGCCGCGCGCGATTCGCGAAGCCAGGTCACCCGGTCCGACCAGAGGACGTCTGCCGCCCGCTCGGCGTCCCTGCGGGTCAGGCCGACCGTTGAGAATGCCTGTCGCGCCACCGGACCGCGCTCCTGGCGCGGATGGCCGAGCCAACGCTCCAACTCCTGGAGGGCACGACGGGAGTCCGGTGCCTCGGCGGACGACAATTCCCCGGCCCCAAAGCCAAGGGCGAGAAGGATGCCGAGGAAGCGCCTGACTCCCGAAGGGTGCATCTGCATGGACGGAGGCTTCACGGGGAGGTCCAGCTCGTCCAGCCTCGGATGTCCAAAAACCGGGGACAAAGCGCATGCTTGCCAAAACTTCCCCCATTCCTAGGCTTCGGGTTCATTTTTCACTGACGCATGTTTGATCCGCTCATTGCCTCCCTGCTGGCGCTAACGCCTCCGACCGCCAACGCGGACCCCAACGCCGCCAAGCAACAGATGATCTATCAGATCGGGATGATCGTCGTCATGGGCGTGGTGTTCTGGGTCCTGCTCATCCGTCCGCAGCAGAAGCGGGCCAAGGAGCAGGCGGAGTTGCTGAAGAACGTCAAGGTCGGCGACCGCGTCACCACTTCCTCGGGCATCATCGGCATCGTCAAATCCGTCCGGGACACGACCCTCACCCTCCAGTCCGGCGACGCCAAGATTGAGGTCCTGAAGTCCGCCATCAGCGAAGCCTCCAAGACCACCGAGAACAACGGTTGACCCGCTGTCCACGGCCACCTAGCTCACTTCACCCGCCATCCCAATCCGGGCACTCCGCTTTCCAAACGCCATGAATCGCAGTCACCTCTGGAAGTTTCTATTCGTCCTTTTCACCCTTGTCTGGGCGACGACCGAGATCCTTCCCTACAAGGCCCGCAACCTGATCGATCAGTTCGACAAGACGGCGGTGTTGAATCCCGACGCTCCGTTGAATGAGATCATCAATCGGGCTCGGGCGCTGGATGCCAAGAATCCCACCGGGATCGACACGTCGACGCTGACCTACAGCAACCTGCTGACGGCGATCGGGTCGAACGACATCCGAAAGTATTTCCCGTCGAACTACGTCCTCCCGGGTTCCTCGTCGCTTCCGATCAGCCAGGCGATCCTCAATCGCGTCCAGCGGGAATCCGCCGGACAGTTCAAGCTGGGAATCGATCTCAAGGGTGGCACCTCCTTCCTGCTGGAGCTGGATCTGAGCAAGGTCGCCCTCACCAACAGCGCCGGCACCAATTCCCTTGCAGGCACCACCAATGCCCCGGTTGAGGAAAGTTTTTTGAACCGCCGGGGATCCTCGTTCCTGGTCGAGCAGGCGATCTCGGTGCTCCGCAAGCGCGTCGACGCGCTGGGAGTCTCCGAACCGGTGATCCAACCTGCGGGCGAAAGGAGCATCCTGGTGCAACTTCCCGGACTGACCGAGGCCTCGAAGCAGGAAGCACGGGCCAACCTGCGCCGCGCCGCCTACCTCGAGTTCCGTCTGGCCCACCCGCGCAGCGATGAACTCCTCAGCCGCGGAGTGGTGCCGCCGGGGTACGAACGCAAGATGATCGTCCACAAGGACAAGAAAACCGGTCAGCAATACCAGAGCCCGATCATCATCAAGCGCGAGGCCGAGCAGGGTCTGACCGGCGAGTACGTTTCCAAGACCGATGTCCTCCTCAACCCGATGACCGGCCAGCCCAACATCCATTTCAACCTCAACAGCGAAGGGGCCAGGATCTTTGCCCAGGTCACCACCCGCAGCGTGGGCCAGCGGCTCGCCATCCTGCTCGATGGCGAAGTGCTTTCGGCTCCCACCATCAATTCGGCGATCACCGCCGGTTCCGGCGAGATCACCGGTGACTTCGATCTGAAGGAGGCCAACGACCTCGCCTCTGCCCTCGACAACCCGCTCAAGACCCCCCTCCGCATCATCGATGAACGCGGGGTCGATCCCTCCGTCGGCGCTGATTCCGTCCGCAGTGGTGTTCGCGCGGCCCTGTTCTCGGTGATCGCCGTCGCGATCTTCATGCTGGCCTACTACTTGGTGGCTGGCGTGGTGGCCAACATCGCGCTCATGCTGAACATCCTCCTCTTGCTGGGGGTCATGTGTTCGCTCGACGTCACCTTCACCCTGCCGGGGATCGCCGGCATCGTGCTGACGATCGGCATGGCGGTGGATGCCAACGTCCTGATCTACGAGCGCATGCGGGAGGAACTCCGGGCCGGCAAGTCTGTCCGGGGTGCGATCAACGCAGGTTATGACAAGGCGTTCGGAACCATCTTCGATTCGAACCTGACCACGCTGATCAGCTCGGTGCTGCTCATCCTGCTGGGCACCGGTACGGTCAAGGGCTTCGGAATCTCGCTCTCGATCGGCATCGCGGTCTCGATGTTCACCGCCTTGGTGGTCACCCGCCTGGTGTTCGATGCGTGGCTCGCCCTGGGCGAGCGCAAGACGCTTCCGATGATGAACCTCATCACGAGCACCAAGGTCGATTTCCTGAAGTGGTCGAAGCCGGCCTTCATCCTGTCGTGGATCGTGATCCTCGGTGGCATCGGCTACGGCGTTTTCGTCCGCGGCCACAACATGCAGGGCGTCGAGTTCGCCGGGGGTGACTCGTTGGTCCTGAGCTTCAACAACGCCAACAAGGTCGACACCAGCGCCATCCGCAAGACGCTGGAGGAACTGAAGATGGGCGAGAGCGCCGTCCAGTATCAGACCGATCCGGGGTCCGGAAAGCAGTTCCTCAACCTGATCACACCGCACAGCGACGAAGCGACCATCAAGGGCCTGCCGAGCAATGGTTCCCGCGCCGAGGAACTCCTCCAGAAGACCTACCCCCAGGCAAGTTTCGTTCGCGTCGGCTTGGATCTGGTGGGTCCGTCCGTTGGTTTCGAGGTCCAGAAGTCGGCAATTGTCGCTTCCCTGCTCTCACTCTTCGGCATCCTGGTGTACGTGGCTTTCCGCTACGAATTCAGCTTCGCCGTCGGAGCCGTGATTGCCGTCCTCCACGACGTGCTGATGACCATCGGCATCTACTGCCTGACCGGGCTTTTCCACGAGGACAACCTGGGACGCCAATTCAACGCGACCTTCGTCGCTGCCCTGCTGACGATCATCGGGTTCTCCATCAACGACACCATCGTCATCTTTGACCGGATCCGCGAAGACCTGAAGCTCGGCAGGCGCGGTACCTTCCGCGAGATCATCAACACGGCGCTCAATGAAACCCTGAGCCGGACCATCATCACCTCCGGCACGGTCTTCATCTCGACCCTGATCCTCTACCTGTTCGGTGGCGGCGCGATCAACGACTTCGCCTTCACCTTCCTCGCCGGCATCATCAGCGGCACCTACTCGTCGATCTATATCGCAGCCACCTTGGTTCTCTGGTGGCACAAGGGCGAACGTCCGAACATCGGGGTCGCCGTTCCGACCGCTCCGGTCCCCGGTGCGATCGAGATCCAGGGCAAGACCCTCTAATGGTTTCCCACTAGAAGCGTCGTTGGGTTTACCCTATTCCCGCTTCGAGCCCACTGCCCCATCCTCCG
>CAMCFL010000384.1 GCA_945873715.1 Akkermansia muciniphila | reverse complement strand
GCCTACATCCATGACAAAGGCAAGATGCACCCGTGAGGACGATCAGGCGGAAACCGGTCACGTCATCCAGGTCATCTGCGCCATCTGCGGATCACACTCCGGTTTTCAGGGCAGGTTTGACCGGGTGGGTGCAATGAAGCGGTAGGATTTGGCAACGGCCCGGAAGACGTCGGGCGCTCGCGTGGCACTCTCATTCCTCATGAATCGCCGTCCTCGTTGGGTCCTCGCCGCCGTTCTCGCCGCCGCCGTCATCAGCCCGGTCGCGGCTGCCACGAACGGATTCTTTGTCCCGTTCTTCCGTGGTGGAGAGGGCAGTCAGGTCGCGGGTTGGGAGAGGTTCACGGTTGCCACCAACAACGGGGTCGGCAATGCGCCGGACATGGCAGGTTCCACGGCCAACGCCCGCGTCGTGCAGTTCGAGCCGAACGCCTTCCTGCTCTCCTCCGGCAACATCTACAACATCGCCCACAAGAGTGAGTTCGAGCTTCGCTACAGCGGTGCCGAAGAAGTCGGTCTGGTCACCCTGCAGATCCGCACCGGCGGGTTCGAACTCGACTACAACAACGTCGCCCTGGTGTACGACCTGGCTGGCACCCCTCAGTTCCTGGCACCGGCGGGCCGCACCGAACTCGATCGTCAGTCCGCCGGCCCCGGAGGCGTGTTCGTCTCGTCGTCCTGGCAGTGGGACGTGTCCGCGCTCGGTCTGAGCTCCTTCAACCTCCAGTTCAAGGCCTCCGAGGGCTCGCTTTCCATGGACTCGATCACGCTCGATACCTTGAGCAAGACCCAGACGGCGTTGGTTCCCGAGCCCTCGACCTGGGCGCTTCTGGGCGCGGGAACGCTGGGTCTGCTGGCCGTGGGTTGGCGTCGCCGCTGATCCCGGTTAGGGTGACCCCCATGATTCGCGAGTTTCCGTCGTGGGTGGGGGGGTATGCCGGTCTGGTTGCAGGGGGGCTGTTGGTCGCCGGAGCCACGGTGGCCAAGGCGGGTGACTTCAGCCTCGCGCCGGCGCAGCCGACCATGGACAAGTATATGTATCCGTTTGTCACCGACGGCGGACAACGCCCGATTGGGGCTACCTTTGGATCATTCGATTCCCGCTTCGACACCCGGGATGGGCAGTTGGTGTTGGGCTGGGATATGGCTGGTCTGGTTCCCGCCTTGCAGCCCCCCTCGCGATACCTGCTTCGCAAAGTTTCGGTAACGATCCGGGTCGCTTCAGACCGCACCTTCCATTACGACCCGACCCACGATGCCGTGTGGACGTATGCCACCAACAGTCCGGCCTACGTCCCCGATGCGGATCTGGGCCGGCCGGTGGAGTTGGTTGGAGCCGGGTTCCGTGAAGGCTACTCCGCTGCAACCTTTCTTGAGAATAGTCCCTTTGGTTTTGTCGGTCCTTGGGCTGGAACGAACATTTCCATCGGCACCCGCAACGCCTTCGCGGCGGTCCACGACCTCCACGGAAACCTGATCGACCTCAGCAACAATGTGGGTCAGACCAATGCGGCGTTTACCGGAGAGACCTTCGACTTCCGTCCCTGGGCGATCGGGCGGAATTCTGCGCTGATTCCCGGCGAACTCGTTCCAGCAGAGCTGGAAGACATCCCGCCCTTCAAAGGCACTCCGCTGACGTTCGAGGTCAACTTGGCCGATCCGTTGGTCGCGGGCTACATACAATCGGCGCTCTCGACGGGCAACCTGCGCTTTGTCATTACGTCGCTGCACCCGGCCGCCCAGTCTGGTTTTGGCGGCGGCGGACCCTATCCGCTTTGGCATCTTCGTGAAGCATTGCTTGGCAGCCCGCCAGAGCTTCGGATCGAAGGTGTGCTCGTCGAAGACACCGACTCGGATGGGGACGGTCTTCCCGATGATTGGGAACGATTCCATTTCGGAAACCTGGATCAGCCTGCCGACGCGGATCCGGACGCCGACAGCGAAAGCAACGCTCGCGAATGGCAGACGGGATCGGCACCGAACAATCGCGCGAGCGCATTGGTGATCACCGCCTACCAGCGCCGGGATGGCGGGGCGGTCTTTCGCTTCCCCATCGCGGCCGGACGTCGGTACCGGATCGAAGAGAGTCCGGATCTGGTCACCTGGGGACCGGGGTTCGGACGCCTGACCTACCCGGAAGTCGGGATCGCCGAGTGGATCGAGGAGGATCCCCGGGTGCCGCCAGCCGAACCGCCCGTGCGGTATCATCGGGTCGTCAGCAATGAGTAGGTGGGAGCCGGCGGCCCGCCGGTCCGGGGTGGAAGGGAGCGGGTTGCGCCAGAAGGATGCCGGCTGAGTGGGGGATGGCCGCGGAGAAGCGGAGAAGCGGAGATCGGACGTGGAGGCCTTTGAAGGGGGCCGGGAACGCGACCACCGTTCGGCGCGGGAGCGTCCTGGATCGGGGGTGCCGGCGGCCCGCCGGTACTGGCCTTCTCCGCGTCTCTGCGTCTCCGCGGGAGAATCCGGTTCTCGGGCGTGTGGCCCTCTCCGCAATCGAGCCTGCGGGTCGGGGTTGGGCGGGCGCGACCCCCCCTGGGTCGATGGGCTCATGGGCCCTGAAATCCGGCGGTCGTTCGACCGCCGGCTAAATTCCGGGACGCCTCCGGCGTCCGGGTCGGGCGGGGATGGCCGCGGAGAAGCGGAGATCGGACGTGGAGGCCTTTGAAGGGGGCCGGGAACAGCACCGACGATCGGCGCGGGAGCGTCCTGGAGTGCGTGCAGCGTCAGCTGCCGCTTTCGCCCGCCCCGTCGCATCGTGGAGCGGCGATTTCTCCTGACCTCAGGGATGCCCCGCGAGGGTTGGACCGCGGATGACGCGGATCAACGCGGATGGGACGGGACTCCATCAACGCGTAAGGCCGCAGGATGGATTTCCACCCACCCCCTCGGTAGGTGGGCGGCGGCCCGCCGGTCGGGCGGAGCTAGGCCAGGACGGATCGTACGACCTCACCACTCACGTCGGTCAGGCGGTGGTCGCGTCCGTCATGACGGAAGGTCAGGCGTTCGTGGTCGAGTCCGAGGAGATGGAGGATCGTGGCGTGGAGGTCGTGCATGTGGACGCGGCCATCGACGGCGAGATGCCCCAGTTCGTCGGTGGCCCCGTGGGAGAAGCCCGGGCGGACGCCGCCACCGGCGAGCCAGGTCGTGAATCCTCCGGGGTTGTGATCGCGGCCGGTCCCGTTCTTCTCGGCGTACGGGGTGCGCCCGAACTCCGCGCCCCACCAGACGAGGGTGTCCTCCAGCAATCCGCGCCGCTGCAGGTCGGCCAGAAGTCCGGCGACGGGTTTGTCGGTGGCGCGCGCGTGGAGGGCGTGACGCGGCAGGTCCGAGTGCTGGTCCCAGCGGGGGTTGGCGGTGTTGTCGCCGTAGGTGACCTGAACGAAGCGCACGCCGGATTCGCACAGGCGACGTGCGGCGAGGCATTGCCGTCCGAATTCGTCGGTGGCGTCTTCACCGATCCCGTACAGGGCAAGGGTCTCCGGCGATTCCTGGGCAAGGTCCAGGACGGCGGGTGCCTGTGACTGCATCCGCCACGCCAGTTCATACGAGTGGATCATGGCCTCGATCGCGAGGGCATCGGGCGAGTGGTGCGCCTGTTCCGCATTGATGGCCTGGAGCAGGTCGAATTGCCGGCGGCGGGCGAGTGGATCGGATCCCGGTTCGGGCAACGAGCGCAGGGTCATCTCGCGGGCGGAACGACCGGCCGAACCGAACGGAGTTCCCTGATGGACCGGCGGAAGAAACGCCGCGCCCCAGTTTCGGGCACCGCCGTTGCCCAGACTGGGGGAGAGGGTGACGAAGGCGGGCAGGTTGTTGTTCTCGGTGCCGAGTCCGTAGCTGACCCAGGCACCCATGCTCGGCCGGACGAAGGTCGTGGATCCGCAGTGGAGGAAAAGGGTGGCGGGTCCGTGCGCGACGCCTTCCGTGTGCATGCCGTGGAGGAAGCACAGTTGGTCGACGTGTCGGGCGGTGTGTGGAAACAGTTCGCTGACCCATTGTCCGCACTGGCCATGCCGGGCGAACTTCCACGGCGACGCCATCACCCGCTGTTCGGATCCCAGCTTGCTGGTGTTGGCGAAAGTCCGGGCGTCGTCGAAGGCCAGTCGTTGGCCGTCGTGCCGGGCGAGCGCAGGTTTGTAGTCGTAGGTGTCGATCTGGCTCGGCCCTCCCTGCATGAAGAGGAAGATCACCCGCCGGGCGCGGGCACGGAGGCGTGGTGGGTGTGCGGCAATGGGATCCG
>CAMCFL010000383.1 GCA_945873715.1 Akkermansia muciniphila | reverse complement strand
TCGTGCCCGACGCCACCTTCGGCCCCTTCAACGCGCTGAACCCGCATCGGATCTGGTGGATGGTCGTCCTGATCACCGGCATCAGCCTCGGCGGGTACCTGCTGCACAAATGGCTGGGTGACCGTTCCGGTGCGGTGGCTGCCGGATTGCTCGGCGGCCTGATCTCCAGCACCGCCACCTCGGTCACCCACTCGCGGCTGACCCGCGGTCGGCCGGAGGGCGCTTCGCTGGCCGCCGTGGTGATCCTGCTCGCTTCGGCCGTGGTCTTCGCCCGTCTCATGATCCTCGTGGCGGCCGCCGATCCCGAGCATCTGATGCATTACCTGCCCCCGTTCGCATCGCTGCTGGTGGTCCTGCTCGGCTTCGCCGCCTGGCACGGCCTGCGGAAACGCGATCCCCAGGCCGCCCTCCCACCGCCGGCGAACCCGACCGAACTGCGTTCCGCCCTGATCTTCACCGCCATCTACGCCGCCGTCCTGCTCGGGGTGGCGGCAGCGCGGAGTTGGTATGGCACCCGCGGACTCCTGCTGGTGGCCACGGTCTCCGGTCTCACCGACATGGACGCCATCACCTTGTCCACCGCCCAACTGTCACGGCAAGGGACCATCACCGCGGCCGAGAGCACCCGCGCCATCATCGTCGCCTCGGTGTCGAACCTGGCATTCAAGGCCGCGGTGGTGGGGACCCTGGGCGACCGCCAATTGCTCTGGAAGATCGCGCCCGCCTTCACTGCGGCCGCCGCCGCCGGTGCCCTGTGGGTGGTCCTCGGATAAGTGCGTTCCTTGACCGCGTTGGTTCCCGCTGTTACCCCCCCAAAGGATGCGCTTCAAGTTCCAGAGCCCGGCCGCTGCCGTCGCGGTTGCCGCCGTGCTGTTGTCGGGATGCCAACCCTCCGGTCCGGAGGCCCTGGCACGCGGTGACCGGGAACTCCAGGCCGGACGCACGCAGGAAGCCATCCGCCTGCTGGAACTGGCCGCATCGAAACTCCCCGCCGAAGGCCAGGTATGGAATCGGCTTGGACTCGCCTATCACGCGGCCGGCCGGCTTCAGGACGCCCAGAAATCCTACCTGCGCGCCCTCGAGTTCGATCGCAACCTCTTCGACGTCCGATTCAATCTCGGTGAACTCTACCTCGAACAGGGCCTGGCCCGCGAAGCCGAGGCGGAGTTCCGGATCTATCTCAACGCCTCCACCGAACACGCCCGCAATCCCGACGCGTGGCGCGGCGTCGGCCTCGCCCTCCACGGGCAACGCCAGTATCCCAACGCCGAAGTCGCCTTGGGCAACGCCGTCCGTTTGAACCCCAAGGACGCCGAAGCCTGGAATGGACTCGGACTCGTCCGCACCCAGACGCGACGCTACCGCGAAGCCTACCAGGCGTTCCAACAGGCAGCCCAACTCGCGCCGGATCTCGCCTCCGCCCGCCTCAACCTGGCGGTGACCGCCCATCAACACCTGAACGACCGTCGCGGCGGCCTCCAGCACTACCGCGACTTCCTCACGCTTCAACCCGGCGGACCGGAAGCCGACGCCGTCCGTCAGGTCGTCCATGATCTCGAGATCAAGCTGGGGTTGGTCCGACCCGAACCGCCGCCGGCCCCGACCAATCCACCGCCGACCCTCGTCTCCACTTCCCGGCCGCCGACGCAGGTGGCCACGCCAACCACCAACCCTCCCGCCCTGATCGTCGTGCGGAGCAATCCGCCGCCACGGCCGACCCTGGTCGTCACCACGGCCCCTCCCGCTCGTCCCATCGTCCTGACCAATCCATCGCGCCCGGTGGTGGTCGCCCCCTCCAATCCACCCGCCGTGGTCGCTGCGCCTCCGGAGGCTTCCAATCCGCCTCCGGCAATTCCGTTCGAAGTGGTCCGGGTTGCCGACGATCCCCTTCCCCGTCGCGCCGATGACGCCGCCATTCGGACCAAGCCCTCCGGTCGCTTGGCGGTGCCGATCCCGGAGACGCGCCCTCCGGAAACCATCCTCCGGCAGCCCGTCCCAGCGCCGGTGCTCCCGCCGGTGGCCGAGGTGGTGAAGGCCAATCCGGAAGTCGCCGGGATCCTCAGCGACACCGAAGCGGCACCCGGCGAAGGGAATCTCGAAAAGGGACGGCGCGGGTTCTGGAACAAGGTCAACCCGGTGAGCTGGGGCAACCCGGTCAAGTGGTTCCGCAAGGGAACCCCCGATGCCCCCGACGTTCCGGACCGGGAGGCCGCCGAGTCTCCCGCTGCCAAGGCCGCGGCCAAGCTCACGCCCCTTCCCGACCTCGCCCCGACCCAGCCGATCTGGCCGCGTTATGTCCGACAGAACCCGCTCGCTCCGTCGCGAGGCGATCGATCTGCCGCCGACGTCGAATACCAGCGTGGCGCACTCGCCCATCAGAAGGGCGACGTGCCGGGGGCCATCGCCGCCTACCTCCGGGCCATCCAGGTCGATCCGTCCCACTTCGAGTCCCAGCACAATCTCGCGCTGGCCGCCCTCCAGCAGAATGACCTGAAGACCTCCCTCAAGGTGGGTGAGGTCGCCGTCGCCCTGGATCCGTCCTCGGCCAACGCCCGATACAACCTCGCCGTCGCACTCCAGCGTTCCAGATACCCCATCGATGCCGCCGAGGAACTGGAGCGGATCACGGCCCAGCAACCCGACGATCCCAACGCCCATCTCGCCCTCGCCACCCTGTGTGCGGGCGACCTCGCCGATCCCGAGTGCGCCCGACGCCACTACGAGCGGGTCCTGGCCCTGAAGCCCGAACATCCCCAAGCCGGCAACATCCGCCGCTGGCTCGAACGGAACCCGCAGCGGTGAGCTTAGGGACGAGCTCCGCGAGTCCCCGACCCCTCAGCCAAGAAACCGGAGTTCTATCCGCAGATGGCCGATCCAAGGGGCGACCGACGGTTTCACCGGAACACACGGTCCCTCGGACGCCGAGCGCGAACTTCCCTACGCCGGAGGCGTTCCAGCGATTAGCCCAGGGTCAGCGAAGCGCCACCCCGGGCCAATCGCTCCCATCCCTCCGGGATGAAGACCGCCTCCCTCATCTGCGCCATCTGCGCCATCTGCGGATCAACCTTCCTCCTCAGATCTCAATCCTCCACTGCCGCCCGCATCGCAGCAAAGAAGTCATCGCCCCCGCCCGACTCGACCGGGTCCCCGGTTCCACCGTCGGCCGCGTTATAGCAATCGGCGGGGATCTCCTTCAGGAACGGGGACGGATGACAGGGCAGGAACTGGCCGTACTTCCGGCGTGAGCCGCAGTGACTGATGCGCAGGGATTCCTGCGCCCGCGTGATCGCCACGTAGAACAGGCGTCGTTCTTCATCCAGCGTTCCCTCCACCTTGCTCCGCAGGTGAGGCAGCAACCCATCCTCCACCCCCACGATCTGCACGTGGGGATACTCCAGTCCCTTGGCCGCGTGCATGGTGATCAGCGTCACCAGATCGCCGGCCTCGTCCTTGTCCGATTCCTTGTCGGAATCGAGCGTGAGATCCTCCAGGAACTCGTTCAGGCGATCCATGGGCGAGCCCAGGTACGAGGGTGGAGGGCGCACCACCACGATCTCCGCTTCCGCCGGCGCGGCCACCGCCTTCGGCTCCACCAATCCTGCTGCCTCGGCCAGTGAGGGACGTCCCGAAGGAGTCGGCTTCGCCGGGGCCCGGAACGGCCGCGGATCTCCCCCGTCCAGTGAGGCGATCAGGTCGGAGATGTTCCGCACCCGGTTGTCGGCAATCTCCGGGTCCTTCTCCTGACGCCGCAGGTCTTCGAGGTAACCTGTCTCCTTCAACCAGGCATCCGCCCACGCGCTCAATGAGACGCGTTCCATTCCGAGGATGGGCTGTCGGATCCGATCGATGAACTGGAGCAACGCACGCACCGCTTCCGCCGTGCGCGGCTGAAACGACGCCAGCACGTCCGTGTGCCGCATCACCGCATGCACCGACGTATGCCGTTCCGAACTGAACGCCAGCAACCGTTCCATGGTGACATCGCTCAGTCCACGTGCCGGCGTGTTGGCGATGCGCAGCAGGGCGACGTCGTCCTCCGGATTCACGAAGGTCTTCAGGTAGGCCAGGAAATCGCGGATCTCACGGCGGTCGAAGAAGGATTGTCCCCCGATCAACCGGTACCGGATGCGCGCCTTGCGCAGCGCCGTTTCGATCGGTCGCGCCTGGAGATTCGTCCGGAAGAGGATGGCTTGTCCGCCCCAGGGAACCCGGTGGGCGATCCGGTCGTACTCGATGTTGTCGG
>CAMCFL010000382.1 GCA_945873715.1 Akkermansia muciniphila | reverse complement strand
CGGACACCGTGACGACCTTCATCGACAGCCTGGTGTCGGACCAATTGCCCACGTTGATGCAGCAGGGGAATGTCCGCGGAGCGCGCGAGTTGATCCGAAAAGCGGATGCATTGGCTTCCTCCTCCCTTTCCAACGCCCCGGCGGCGGAGCTAACGGTGCGCGGTAATTTGGGGATAGTTCTTCTCTTTCAGTTGGGTGATACGTCGGCCGCATTGCAGCAGGCCGAGGCAATCAACCGGCTACTGCCGAGGGTCACCGATGACCAGCTCAGCGAGCCACGCGACGATGTAAGGATAGTTCTTTCTGGAACCCGCCTTTTCGCAGCCAGCGACCAGGTCCCGGCCCAGGGCCAGGCCATGAAGGAGTTGGAAGACCTCTATGCGGAGTTCATGGGGCGGACTCCGCCAGCCCAGGCGTTCGCCGCACATTGCCGGTGGTGGCAGGCATATTGGCTATTGTTTGCCGGAAGAACGAAGGAGGCGGAAGTGGCGATTATGCAAGCCTACAAGCTGCTACTCGATGCCCCGGCTCCAGTGGCCGTGAGAATCAAAGTGGCGACTGCGTATGTTTACCTTGTGGGCCGAGCAAATCCCGCACGAGCCGAGCAGGTCGCCCGCGAATGCCTGGCGAAACTGCCCGCCCTGGACGCGGAGGTGCGGGATGATTACCGGAAACTGGTTGGGGAACTGAACAACCTCCTCTGTCAGCAAGACCGTTTCGCGGAGGCGACCGCGCTGCTGGAAGAGCAAGTCCGGTGGCTGAAGACCCACGGCGGTTCGCCGACGGATCAGGTACGCCTGGAGGCACTGCGCGGAGAGGTCCTGGCCCGTTCCGGCAACGCCCGGGAAGCACTGCCGATCCTCGAGGCCGTGGCCGCCAACCCGCTTTCCGATGTTCTGGACTGGTGGAGAGCCGCGTGGATCGCGGCCAGCGTCGGCGACCATGCTTCCTTCGAGCGACTCAGCCGGATCTGCTGGCTCCGTTTCGGTTCGACGGTCGAGGGGACCGCGGCGCTTTTGATTGTGACGGGCCTGTATCAACAACCCATGGACGATCGGACTCTGGCCATGGCGCGAGCCTTGCTGGACCGGGCCGACGACGGCTCGATCATCAGCAATCTCCATATTAGCGGGGTCAACGCGGCCCTGGCCTATCGCGAGCATCGCAACCCCGAAGCCCTGGTGTTGCTGGAAAGATTCCTGGCCACGCCAATCTCTCGTCCGGGGAGCCAAACAGTAACGGATCCAACCCAGCAGGCCCCCTCCCTCTTTCTCCGGGCGCTGCTGGGTGCCGAACTCGGGAACAGGGAGGAAGCCCGCCGGGACTTTGCCCGAGCGCGTGTCCAGTTGAAGCTGGCTCTTGGGGACAAGCCCGGCCATGACCGCGGCCCTAATTGGCCGTTCACGTATCAGGCGGAAACCAGGCAGCGCGAAGCCGAAGCGCTGTTCCAGGCCAAAGGCATCCCTCTGCCCGAGCCGGACGCGAAATGAACCCGGCTCACCGTGCATGGTGATTTCCAAATGAATCCAAATTCGATCCTCCTCTTGGCGGCGGCACTGTCCGCCTGTTGCCTCACGACGGTGGGCGTCCGGGGCGCGGAAGCTCCCCCGCACCGATGGCCACAGTTCCGCGGCCCGGGTGGCAACGCCATTGCGGAGTCCCAGTCCATCCCGATCGCGTTCGGACCGGACAAGAACCTGCGCTGGAAGAAGGAGCTCCCCATCGGGCAGTCGTCGCCCTGCATCTGGGGCGACCGGATCTTTGTCTCAGGCCACGTCGGCACCACCCTGAAGATGATCTGCCTCCGCCGCTCGGACGGAACGATCCTTTGGGAACGGGAGCGGACCACTCCCAGGCTGCCGACCTATGAACACGTGGCGGGCGACCCGGCCAACTCCACCCCGGCGACCGACGGTCAGCGGGTGGTCTTTCAGTTCGATGACTTCGGCGTAGTGGTCCTGGATCTGGCAGGCGAAATGGTTTGGGAGAAGCCGTTGCCATCCACCGGAAACACCTACAGCTACGGCGCGTCGCCGGTTCTCGATGACGGCCAGCTCTACCTCAACCGGGATGGCGGCAAGGATTCGAGCCTGGTCTGTCTCGACGCCGCGACGGGCAGGGAGCGGTGGATGGCGTCGCGTCCGAACAAGATCGTCAGCTTCTGCACGCCGTATGTGTGGAGCCACGGCGGCACCAAGCAG
Organism: Akkermansia muciniphila; assembly: GCA_945873715.1. GTDB lineage: Bacteria > Verrucomicrobiota > Verrucomicrobiia > Limisphaerales > UBA9464 > UBA6176. The sequence goes on along the minus strand of CAMCFL010000382.1, from coordinate 2,047 downwards.
ATTCTCGCCGGTGGCACCGGCCAGTTGGAGGCCTACGACGCGCGAACCGGCGATTCGGTCTGGCGGGTGACCGGACTGCCAATCTTCATCTGCCCTTCACCCGCGGCCGCCGATGACATGGTCTTCTTTGGCGGTTGGACCACGGCCCACGTGACGGGCAGCGCGCGGATCGAATCCATCTTCGATGAAAACTCGGGAATCTCCCCCGGCGCGATGAAGGATCCCGCCGCGTTGCTGGCGCAGTTTGATGCGAACAAGGATGGCAAACTGACGGCCGAGGAAATGCCCAGAAGCCGGGCCCGGGATGCTTTCAATTTCACCGACAAGAACCGGGACGGCTTCCTGGACCTGGCGGAATTGACGGCGGCGTTTACGCAACCCGGCGCCCCATCAGGCCGCAACGTCCTCCTGGGCATTGCGCCCGGTGGAGGCAAGGGAGACCTCACCCAGACGCAGGTCCGATGGGAGACGACGCGGGGCCTGCCCTACGTGTCGTCGCCCCTGGTTCATCGCGGACGGCTGTATCTCGTGAAGAACGGCGGCTTCCTGAGTTGCCTGGATGCCAGGACAGGCAAGGCTCTCTACGAGTCGGAACGACTGGGCGTGGCGGGTGAGTACTACGCCACGCCGGTGGCGGTTGGTGAGCACCTCTTGATCTGCGCCCAGCGTGGGACGGCGTTCGTGGTCCGGGCCGGGGACACGCTCGAGATCCTCGCCCGCAATGAAATCGGAGAGGCGCTCTCCGCCACGCCCGCCGTGGTCGACGGCACGCTCTACCTGCGCGGCGAGAGGCATCTCTGGGCGTTTGGAAGATGAGTTCGTCCCCACAAACCAACGAAACGCTGATGAACCCGAATCGCGAGGAACTCCTGTTTGCCGCCGCGCTCGAACGGCCCCCGGCCGAGCGCATCATCTTCCTCGATGGCGCGTGCCTGGGCGATGCCGCCCTGCGCCAGCGAGTCGAGGAGCTGCTGGCCGCGCACGACGCCACCGCCAACCTGCTCCACACCGCCGCCGGCCAGGCCCCGACGATCAAGCTCGACCTGGAACCAGAGCCACCGGACGAAGCCGTGGGCCAGACGCTCGGACGCTACAAGCTGCTGGAACGGGTCGGCGAAGGCGGCTGCGGCGTGGTGTATGTCGCCGAGCAGACCGAACCGGTGCGACGTCGCGTGGCGTTGAAGGTCATCAAGCTGGGCATGGACACCAAGCAGGTGGTCGCCCGGTTCGAGGCGGAGCGACAGGCGCTGGCGATGATGGATCATCCCAACATCGCCAAGGTGTTGGATGCGGGCACGACGGAGCAGGGGCGACCGTTCTTCGTGATGGAACTGGTCCGGGGCATCAAGATCACCGACTACTGCGACCAGGCCAATCTCACCACCAAGGAACGGCTCGACCTGTTCATCAAGGTCTGCCAAGCGATCCAACATGCGCACCAGAAGGGCATCATCCACCGCGACATCAAGCCGTCGAACATCCTCGTCACGCTGCACGACGGGGTGCCGGTGCCGAAGGTGATCGACTTCGGCATCGCCAAGGCGACGGAAGGGCGGTTGACCGACAACACGGTGTACACGCAGTTGCACCAGTTCATCGGGACACCGGCTTACATGTCGCCGGAGCAGGCCGAGATGAGCGGCCTGGACATCGATACGCGCAGCGACATCTACAGCTTGGGCGTGTTGCTCTACGAACTGCTGGCCGGCAGCACGCCGTTCGATGCGAAGGAACTGATGTCGCTGGGCATCGACGCGATGCGCAAGACGATCCGCGAGAAGGAACCGCAGCGACCCAGCACGCGATTCGCGACCCTTGGAGCCGATCAACTCACGACCACGGCCAAGCGTCGCTCCACCGACACCTCGAGGCTGCTGCACCAGCTCCAGGGCGACCTGGACTGGATCGTGATGAAGTGCCTGGAGAAGGACCGCCAGCGGCGCTACGAGACGGCCAACGGACTCGCCGCCGACATCACTCGCCACCTGACGAACGAGCCGGTGATCGCCCGGCCGCCCAGCGCGGCCTACAAGTTCCAGAAGGCGTT
>CAMCFL010000381.1 GCA_945873715.1 Akkermansia muciniphila | reverse complement strand
GGTCTGTGTCTCGGGAGTGATCGGTTGGCTGATGGTGATGGCGCTGGTGCTGGCCCTGCCTGGGGTTGACGCGGGGGTTGCCCGGGGTGCGGAGGTGGTACCCTGGGTCATGCGATCGCGCCTTCCCGGTTGGCTGGCGTCAACGCTGTTGGTCGGGATTGTCCTCGCCCAGTACCTGTGCGGTCTGGCGGCGTTGACGTCGGCTTCCCGGATGGTGTTTGCCTTTGCCCGGGACGGTGGCTTGCCCGGATCAGCCTGGCTGCGGCGGGTGAATCGCAGCACGGGTTCACCGGCGGTGGCGGTGTGGGTGGCGGCGGCGACTGGAGCCGCCTTCACCGTGTTGGTTCCCTACACGACCATTGCGGTGGTCTGCACGGTATTCCTCTACCTCAGCTACGTCCTGCCGGTGGCCGTCGGTTGGTGGGCGTGGGGACGGACCTGGACGGTTCCGGGGCCGTGGCACCTGGGGCGGGCGTTTCGTCCGCTGGCGGCGATTTCAGTCCTGGGCTCGATCGCGCTGCTGGTGATCGGAATCCAGCCCCCGAACCAGTTGGCGTTTCCGATCCTTGCCGGAACGGGATCCGTGATGCTGGTGGTCTGGTTCGGTTGGGAGCGGCGGCGTTTTCGCGGGCCGCCAGGGCTGAAGCGGGCGGACGGGGATGGAACCCCCCGTCAGGGCTGAAGGATCTGCTCGATCAGGTTGTCGGGCATCCCGATCTTTCGGAGCAGTTCCTTCTGCTGGAGGATAAAGAGGAAGAAGAAGGTGGTGGCGTCGAAAAACCCGTGGGCAATGATCGCCTCGGGAAGGGATCGGCGGAGGATCTGGATCAGTCCCAGACCCACCCCAAGCAGGCCAGTGACTCCGACGGCCATCCATCCCTGGGTCAGGTGTGCCAGTCCAAAGAGGATGGAGGTGACGATCACTGCGAACCATTCCATCCGGCGGGTTGGCTGCCCGCCGGGGCCGAGGGCACAGAGGCCTCGGATGGCGGCGGCGCGCCAGAGTTCTTCCCTCAACCCGGCGACGACAAAGCTCAGCCAGGTCATGCACACGAGGGCGTAAAGCGGGTCCGCGAGGGCGACGGGATCCAGCAGGTTTTCCACCTTCGGACGATGGGATTTGAAGTTCGCCAGGCCGTCCTTCGAGTCGGCCAGGACGAAGATCATGACGGCGACGACCGCCGGGACCATGATGGCGGCGCGAAGGGCGATGGACCAGAGCCCTCCCAAGAGGGTCGTGATCAGCCAATTTCCCCCTCGGTTCAGGTAGAGGTCCGACCAACGCGGCCGCACGATCGCCAGACCGATCGCGAAGGGAATCCCGAAGACCAGAAGCGCGAGGAGTGTTTCGCTCAACATCCCGGTCAAGGTGGGGCTGAGGGCAGGCAGGTCCGACGTCCGACCGTGGCCCAGCCAGGTCATCGACAGGATGTAGGCGACCATCAGTCCGAGGAAGGCGATCCATTTCCGGCGCTTCGGATCCTCCGGGGCAGCTTCCAGTCGGGGTGGGAGAGCCATCACAGGCGGCGGTTCCATGGGAGTCAGCGTTGGGCTCTGGGCGATTCGTCGGCGGCACGACGGCAGGCGGTGGCGACGTGGTCGAGTTGGGAGAGGAAAAGTTCCCGGGCCTGCGGCTCCAGGACGGACAGGACGTCTGCCTGGAGGTCGGCAGCGATGGATCGGCAGGTCTCGTATTGATCGACCCCGTTCGGCAGGATTCGGATGCGGTAAGCCCGGCGATCCGTCTCGTGAGGAAGCCGTTCGATCCAGCCCGACTGCTCCATGCGCTCCAGGAGGGAAGCGACGGTGTTGGGGTCCGAGGACATCAGGGCGGTCAGTTCGCGCTGGGTGAGGCCCGCTGGGTCGGATTCCAGCAGCGTGCGGAGGGCAGTGAACTGGTCGGGAGTGACTCCGGTATGGGCGATCCTCCTGCGAAAGGCCTGATTCAATCCGTACCATGCCCGCCTGAGGAGGGGTGGCAGTCGCCGACGTCCCGGGGAATCGATCGGGGCGTCCTGGGAAGCGGATGGCCGTGGTTCTTGGGTGGGCACGGGGATTGGGGAAGGGGAGGCGGGGATCAGGAGTCGGTTGGAGGATCGATTTCGCCTTCGTCCGGTTCATTGGCGTTGACCCACTGGATGGTCTTCCAGAGGACCCAGCCGAATCCGGAGAGGACCATGACTGCCAGTCCGAGCCCGGTGAACACGTCCTGACGTTGGGCGCTCTGGATGTAGCGCATGGGATAGAGGAAGGAACCGACGGCGATCACGGCCAGGAGGACGCTGAAGCGTCGGAGGCGCGAAGTGGCTTTGGGAGTTCCATCCTGCTGCGCTCGCCAGAGGATGCGCCAGAATTGCAGGCCCAATCCGAGTCCGAGCATCAGGAGTGGGACGGCAGCCCAGTGCCAACGGAGCGAAAGCTTGCCATGGCTACCGCGCTCGAACACCGCGAGGGTGGCGAGCATCCCTCCGAAGGCGAGACCGGTCGCGATGGAAACCACCCGGCGGAAAAGTGGATCTTCGGCGGCGTCGGAGGATTCGCGGGTAGCCATTCAGGACGGGTGGAATCGGGGTCAGACCACGCGGCATTCGCCCTGGCCCTTGACGATCTCGCCGATCGCCCAGCCTTTGAAGCCAGCCTTTCGGATCGCACGGAGGACGGCGTCCGCCTGGTCCGCGGCGGCGACGATGGTCATGCCGATGCCCATGTTGAAGACCTGGTACAATTCAGCGACATCGACACCACCGCGATCGCGCAGGAGTTGAAAGATGGGCAGGACCTCCCAGGAATCGGCGCGGATCAGGGCATCCAGGCGCTTCGGGAGGGTGCGGGGAAGGTTATCGACGAAGCCGCCGCCGGTGATGTGGGCGAGGGCATGGATTCCATGGGGTTTGCCCGCACGATTGAACCGGGTCAGCAGCGCTTGAACGAGAGGGCCGTAGGAGACGTGAACCTTCAGCAGTTCTTCGCCGAGGGTTCCGTCGAGCCCGCTCACGCGGCTCGAGACCTTCAGCTTGAGCTGATCGAACAGGATCTTCCGCGCCAGGGAGTAGCCGTTGGTGTGCAGCCCGGAGGAGGCGATGCCAAGGATCACGTCCCCGCGCTTGACCGCCTTCTGCCCATCCAGCATCCGGGACTTGTCAACGACCCCGACAATGGTCCCCGAGACGTCGTATTCGCCGGCCTGGTAGAACCCGGGCATCTGCGCGGTCTCACCGCCGATGAGGGCGCACCGGTTGGCGGCACATCCCCGGGCGAAACCGGCGATGATGTCGGTGAAGACGTGGGGTTCGAGCTTCCCGGTTCCGAGATAATCGAGGAAGAACAGCGGTTCTGCCCCGAGGACCGCGATGTCATTGACGCAGTGGTTGACGAGGTCTTCGCCAATCGTGTCGTGGCGTCCCACGGCGAAGGCAATCTTGAGCTTGGTTCCCACGCCATCCACGGAGCTGACCAGGATGGGATTGGGGTTGCGCCGGGTATCGAGGGCGAACAGTCCGCCGAAGCCACCCACTTTGCCCAATACCCCGGGTCGACGGGTGGACGCCAGTAGCTGTGGCAAGGTCGCCTTGACCTGGTTGCCGAGATCGATGTCGACGCCAGCGGCGGCGTAGGCTTTCTGCTTACTCATTCCGGAGGGCAGGTTTGGGGAAGAGACGCACGGTGTCGAGTCGGGAGGAGAACCCCTGAGATGCACTGGCTTCAACCCGCGCTAGTGTGACGGCATGGCAAAACTGAGTTCAATGGAAGCCAAGCAAGCCCTGGAGGCACTTCCCGAATGGGCGATTCGAAAATCCGTTCTCGAGAGGACCTTCGATTTCGACGACTTCACCGTCGCCGTGGAATTCGTGGTCAAGGTCGCCCGGGAGGCTGAGAAGGCCCGCCATCACCCGGATATCGACATTCGTTGGAACCGAGTGCGGCTGGCCCTCACCACCCACGACGAAGGGGGGCTGACGGACCGGGATTTTGTTCTGGCCGCGCGATTCTCCGTGCTGGTGGATCGGATGCACGCAAGGAAGCGTCAGGCACCGGCGCGACGGCGGGCAGCCAAGGCCTGGTAGAAATCCATCCCCCGGCGGGCAACGGCGTCCCACGTGAAATGGGCTTGGGCATGTTGAAGCGCATTGGCACCGATCTGCCGTGCGTGGGCCGGATTCCCCAGGAACGATTCGAGTGCGTCATGAAGCGCTTTCAGATCGTTCGGAGGAACGATCCGGCCTGTGACGCCGTCCTGGACGAGTTCGGGGAGGCT
>CAMCFL010000380.1 GCA_945873715.1 Akkermansia muciniphila | reverse complement strand
TGGCCAAGGCGGGGCGGGGGAAGTTTTCAGTTCGGGGATTCAAGGTGTCGGGGGATTCACGAAGCACCGGGAGGTGGCGAAGGTTGCACCGATCCCTTGAAACTCCCTTGCTTGAGACTTGAATCTCCGGGCGGCCCCCGACGGGTAAGTCCGGCCGAAGCGATGCTTGCACCTGTCGTGACCGTACCTAACGTGCGCGGGTGCGAAACATCCTGGTCACAGGCGGCGCAGGTTTCATCGGTTCAAACCTCGCCTTGGAACTTCAGAGCCGGTACCCGGAGGCGAGGATCGTGGTCGTCGACGACTTCCGTTCGGGCGATTTCAAGAATCTTCAGGGCTTCCGCGGGGACGTGGTGGGAGCGGATGTTTCGCGTCTCGATTGGCACGGGCAATTCGGCGAGCGGGTGTTCGACGTGATCTTCCATGAGGCTTCGATCACCGACACCACCGTGCACGACCAACTGCTCCAGGTGCACGACAACGTCGAGGGATTCCGTCGGTTGCTGACCTTTGCCGGGGCAAGCCAGACCCCGGTGGTCTATGCCTCGAGCGCCGCCACCTACGGGATGTGCACGGGGGTTCAGGAAGAGGATCAGCCCGCGTTGCCGGCGAACGTGTACGCCTTTACCAAGGTCCAGTTGGACAATCTTGCGCGGGAACACGCCCTCCGGACTCCGTCCTGGAGGATTGTCGGCTTGCGGTACTTCAACGTGTACGGCTCCCGGGAGCCCCACAAGAAGGCGGCGGCCAGCATGATCTACCAGTTGTACCTCCAGATGAAGGCGGGGCGTCGTCCCCGGGTGTTCAGGTCCGGGGAACACAAGCGGGACTTTGTCTATGTGAAGGATGTGGTGGCCCTGACGATCCGGGCGGCGACCGCTCCGCGCAGTGGCGTCTTCAACTGCGGGTCCGGTGTCGCCATTTCCTTCAATGAACTGATAGGCTTCTTGAACGAGAGTCTTGGCACTTCGCTCGAACCGGATTACATCGAGAATCCCTACTCGCATTTTTATCAGACGCACACGGAGGCGAACATGACGCGGGCCCGGGTCGAACTGGACTTTGCCCCGTCCTGGCCGCCGTCGCGCGGCATCGCCGACTATGTGGCGACGCTGGAATCGGTCCGCTGATGGTCCACGCAGCAAAAAACTTTCCTGAAAATGAGCACAAACCCTTCGCAACAGATGCGGCGCCAACGCCGTTGGCCCTACGTCATCGGCGGTCTTCTGGCCCTTCTGGTGGCCGTTTACTTCGTCGCCACCAGCAGCGCCTTCCTCAAGTCCATCATCCTGCCCAAGGTCGCCACGGCCATGGGGAGTGATGTCACCGTCGAGGAGATTTCCCTGAGCCCATTTTCCTCGGTGGTGATCCGGGGATTGAAGGTCGTGCCCAAAGGCGAGGCCGCCCTCGCCGAGGTCCGGGAAATCCGGGCGCGCTACAGCCTGATGTCGATCCTCCGGGGCGACATCCAGGTCGAGGAAGTCACGGTGGACGGCCCCACGATCACGGTCATCGAGAAGGCCGATGGCTCGGGGAACCTGGCAACCCTCCTGAAGGGGTTGCCCAAGTCCGAGGCCAAGAAGGACGCCTCGCCGGTGCCCCGTCTGGCCATCAAGAATGTGAACCTCAAGGGGGGGACGCTGCGATTTGATCGGACCGACGCTACCGGTGCGCGCACGCAGGCCGAGATTTCGGGGCTCAATGTGGCCGTGGATCAGGTGGCCAATGGCCAGGCATCCAAGATCACCCTGGGCGCGGACGCCAAGGCGGATCTCTCGGGCCAACCCCAGGCCGGCCGGATCGGTGGGAAGGTGGGCGGAACGGTCGATGTGACCCTCGACACGAACCTGTTGCCCACGGCCGCCAAGGGCGGGGTCCGCATCGATCTCGCCGAGGCCACGGGGACGATGCAGACCTATTCAGGCCTCGGGTTGGCCCTGGACGTGGATTTCGCCAACCAGGACCTCAAGGACCTGGCGATCCGGTTTTCCCAGCGCGGTCAGGAGTTGGCGCGGATCGGACTCCGGGGACAGGTGGATCTGGTCAAGAACGAGCTTCGCTTGACCTACGAGGTGAAGGGGCTGGATCGCAAGATCCTGGCTCTCGCGGGCGCGGCCTCGGGGGTGGACCTCGGCGAGACGCGGATCGGGGCTTCCGGGCGGGTGGATCTCCTCAAGGGAGGCGACCAGATCGCCTCGTCCGGCAAGTTGCAGGTGGAATCGTTCAGCCTGGCCGGCAACGGGACGCGGACGCCGGTGATGGATCTCTCGACCGAGTACCGGGTGTCGGTGAATCAGGCAGACCGCAACGCGCTGGTGGATCGCCTGGACATTCTCGGGACGCAGGCGGGACGCGAGTTGATCAAGGGCGGACTCGATCGCGCGATGTACCTGTCGTGGGACAAGGCCAGTCCTCAGTTCCGCGAGTCTGCCTTCATCCTGAAGCTGGGACCGCTGGATCTCTCCCAGTGGCGCGCCCTGCTCCCGACCAATGCGCCCACCGCACTGGTCTCGACCGATCTCAAGGTTTCGTCCGAACAGGCAGGACGTCTCCTGCGCTACACCCTGAACACCACGTTGGACAAGCTGACGACGTCGGTCGGCACCGCCCAGGTGCGGGATGCACAGGCGGCGATCCGATTGACGGGAACCCTGGCCGACTTCAACGCGCTCGTGCTCGAGGGATATCAGGTGGAGGTCCGGCTTGGCCGTGAGCAATTGCTGGCGGTGAACGGGGTCGCCGACTGGAACATGTCGACCATGCAGGGTGGGGCTCAACTTTCGGTGGAAGGTCAGTTGCCCTCGCTCCTCAACCTTTACCCGATGGAGGGAATCTCGATCCGCGCCGGCGGATTGAAGGCCAGTGTCACGGCCACCCAGCGATCGACCGGATCGTCTGCGGACGTCAGCGTTTCCCTCGCCAATCTGACCGGGAACATCGGCTCCATCCAATTGACGGATTACCAGGTCGACTTTGGCGCTGCCGGGACCCTGCGCAGCCCGGAGGTGGACCTTCAGCGGTTCAGCCTGGCGATGCAGTCCGGCTTCAATCCCGGCGGCAGCTTCATGGCGCGGGGCAAGTACCACCTCGAGCGCAATGTCGGCACCGTGGAATTCAACACGGTGGGCATGAATGAAAGTGCCTTGGGTCCGTTCCTCGCCTCGGCCATTGCCCCGAACCGCCTCAAGTCCGTCGCGCTCGACGTGCAGGGCAAGGCGGACATCGCGCTCGCCGGCGCTTCCTCCATCAAGACCACCGTGCGCGTCTCGAACCTCGTGGTGGACGATCCGGCCGGGCGCCTGCCGAAGTCGGCCCTGGAACTGGGTGTGGACCTGGACGCCTCCAGCGACGGACGCATCTCCGAGGTGCGGAAGCTGGTGTTGGATCTCGGCGCTACCGAGCGGGCCTCGAACCGACTCGAAGTGCTGGCCAAGGTCGACCTTGGGACCAACAAGCCGGCGCCCACGACCCTCACGGTGCGTTCGTCCGGACTCGATTTCACCCCGCTCTACAATCTCCTGGCGGGATCGACCAATGCGACTCCGGCCCCGGTGCAGACCGCTCCGGCCACCGGCGGGAACGTCGAGCCGCCGCCGATCCATCTGCCGCTGCAGGACGCGACCGTCAACATCGACATCGCCCGCATTTACCTGCGCCAGATCGACGTCTCGGGGATGAAGGGCCAGATCAAGGCCCTGAACGACACGGTGACCGTGGATGGGTTCAACTTCCTCTTGAACGGGGCTCCGGTCCGGGCGAAGGCCAAGGCGAATCTGGCGGTTCCCGGATATGATTATGACGTGGATTTCGCGGCGGACCGGGTGCCGCTCGCGCCCCTCGCCAACTCGTTTGTGCCGGTGCTCAACGGGGCGGCCCAGGGGGAACTGCTGGCAGCCTTGCAGATCAAGGGTGCCGGCGTGACGGGGACTTCACTCCGTCGGAATCTCAAGGGCTTCGCCACGATCGAGGCGACCAATGCGCAGATCAAGATCCCCGATCAAACGATCCGACTGCCGAAGCTCCTTTCGACTCTCCTGCTCCTGCCGCGGGACATCAATCCTGCCTGGCTGCTTTCGCTGATCGGCAAGAAGGATGTGATCGACAAGCCAATCGAGGTGATTGAATTGCACGCCCTGATGGGCAACGGGGCCGTGGTGGTGACCAATACCCGCGTTTCCAGTCCGGTCTTCCTCGCCACGGTTGGTGGCGACATCCAGATCGCCGATGTCTTGACCAATTCACCGGTCAACCTGCCGGTTTCTCTCG
>CAMCFL010000379.1 GCA_945873715.1 Akkermansia muciniphila | reverse complement strand
AGGGCTACAGCCTGACCGTCCCCAACCCCCGACAACTCCCGAAGATCTGCTCGATCTTCACCGAGGCACGGGTCGCCGTCACCCCCATGGGCTCCACCCTCCGCTTCGGTGGCACCATGGAAATCGCCGGGCTCAACGAAGACATCAATCCCGTCCGCGTCCAGGGCATCATCAAGTCGGTCCCGAAGTATTACCCCGCCTTCAGCCCGTCGGACTTCACTGGCATCCAACCTTGGCGTGGGTTGCGACCGTGTTCACCGGACGGCCTGCCGTATCTGGGAAGAACCCGCAAGCACGCCAATCTCATCGTCGCCACCGGCCACGCCATGATGGGCCTGTCCCTCGGCCCCATCACCGGCCAACTCGTCGCCCAGTTGATCAACGACGAAAAGCCTTCCATCGACCTCTCGCTCCTCAGTCCGGACCGCTACGACTGATCAGGCCAAGCCGATCGCGGCCGCCACGGCATCCCGGGTCGCCGCGGTGACGATCGGCTCGAAGCCCGCGACGCGGATCGCCGTGTCCGGGTCTTTCAATCCGTGTCCGGTCATGGTGGCCGTCACCAGGCTCCCATCCGGGATCTCGCCACGGCGGATGGCCTGGATCAGGCCCGCGAGGGGTGCGGCACAGGCAGGCTCGACCATGAGACCTTCGGTCCGGGCGAGCAGCATGTAAGCGTGCAGGATTTCCTCGTCCGTCACCGAGCGGATCGCGCCGCCGGATTCAGAAGCCGCGTTCAAGGCTCCCTGCCACGAGGCGGGGTTGCCGATGCGGATGGCGGTGGCCACCGTCTCGGGATTCGCCACCGGATGCCCCAGGACGATCGGTGCCGCACCGGCAGCCTGCCATCCCATCATGCGCGGCCGGGTATCGGCACGCCCGGCAGCGTGGTACTCGTTGAACCCCTTCCAGTACGCCGTGATGTTGCCGGCATTGCCGACCGGAAGAAAATGGAAGTCAGGCGCGTCCCCCAGCGCATCGCAGATCTCGAAGGCCGCCGTCTTCTGGCCTTCGATCCGGACCGGATTGATCGAGTTCACGACTTCGATCTCACCGCTTTCACCGAGTTCGCGGACGATGCGGAGCGCATCGTCGAAGTTGCCCTCGATGGAGACGGTGGTGGCCCCGTACATCAGCGCCTGCGCCAGCTTGCCCAGCGCGATCTTGCCCTTGGGCAGCAACACCACGCACTTGAGTCCCGCCCGGGCCGCGTAGGCGGCGGCCGAAGCCGAAGTGTTGCCCGTCGAAGCGCACACGACGGCCTTGGCTCCCCGCTCCTTCGCCTTGGTGATCGCCATCGTCATCCCGCGATCCTTGAACGAACAGGTCGGGTTCAACGCCTCGTACTTGAGATAGAGATCAAAGTTGCCACCCATCGCCCGCACCAACGACGGCACCGGGATCAGCGGGGTGTTGCCTTCCATCAACGTCACCACCGGCGTCTCGGCCGTGACGGGAAGGAACTCGGCGTAGCGCCGGATCACTCCGGGCCACGGATACACAGGTTTCGAAGCCAGATTCATCGTGGAAAGCGTCCCAACCCCAAGAAATGGAGCCAATCGGGAGCGCGCGGAGGTTGGGAAACAGGGGCCAGAAGGACAAGCGAATACTCCGTCCGTGGTATTGTGAGCACGGCAAACCCACGTGTATCTAATCCTTCATCCCCGGAGAGAATTGAATTGTTGGCGCCCAAGGCGTTTTGCCCGGGGCCGGCGCTTCTTCCATGCATCCAGGGCAACCACGAAAGAAGATCCGCATGAAGCAGTCCCATTCCCGAAACCAGCTCCGCCGGTGGCTCCCCGTCGCCGGCATCTGCCTCGGCTCGTGCAGCGCCTTCGCTCAGGCCGTCGTCCCCGCCGCCCCGGAAGCGGGCGGTGTCCAACCCACCGGTGACACCGTCTTCATCAACACGCAGGACGGCGTGAACATCAACAATGGCCGCACCGAAAGCCTCGGCGTCGGCATCGCCCGCAACGGCAACGTCCTCGTCGGTTGGGAAGATGACGGCGGCCAACTCAACGACCTCGAAGCCACCTGGACCATCCTGGACGGTCAGAACCAACCCCTGACTCCCCTCACCGACATCGTCTCCACCGACCCCGCCTTCGCGGGGTTGACGGTCAACTCCCGGTTCCTGTCCTACTTCCGGGCCGACAAATCACCCACTCCCGCCCGGACCAGCTGGGGCCCCAAGATCCAGGTCAATCCCTTCGGCGATGGCATCGGCATGGGTGCCACCTCCTTCGAACTCGGTCTGGAGGTCGCCGCACTTGCCCCCATCGAGAATAACGCCGGCGGCCTGAACGCGGGCGACTACCCGACCGTCCAGCTCCTCGACAACAACGGCGGACCGATCGGCATCGTCTCCGGACTGACCGACGCCTACGCCGAGCGTCCCGGCAATGTCCGCATCGGCGACTGGGGCTACCTCTCCACCGGCAACATCGTCGTCGTCGGCGAAAGCCGTCAGAGCACTGATCTCGTCGATGTCTATGGCGGTGCCGCCACGGCCAACCACGTCATCGCACGCATCGTCAAACCCAATGGCGATGAAGTGAAGGCGATCCAACTGGTCAGCGCCGTGCCCACCAGGGCAGAGATGTGGCACGGGTTCGGATCGATCAAGGCCGGCTTCGGCATCCGCTTCGGTGGTGACGACGGCCGTGCCAAACTGCGCCTCTTCGACAACACCGGCACGCCCACCACCACCACCAATATCGACCTCGGAACCCTTGTCGGAACCGACCTCGCCGCCACGGGTGGACGCGGCGACAGCGTGGGCTTTCACGGCAATGGCAATGATGCCTACGCGGTCGTTGGCGCAGGGAACAATGCCGAGGGCGTTCCCACCGTCCTGGTCACCGTCCTCAACGCCAACGGAACCGTCCGCTGGAGCCGGTCGGCGTTCGACGATCTGACCCTCAACGGTCCGGGTCGCGGCGATGTCGCCATCGACGCCCTCGGTCGCGTCGCCGTCGCCTTCGACGATACCGTGGCAACCGGAGGCTTTGCCCGAGGCGTCGTCGCCCGGGTGTTCGACAACAAGGGCGTGCCCCTCGGCAGCTCCTTCTACGTCAGCGAACGCGAGGTCCCCAGCGACACGCTGTTGGAGTCGCGCCATCCCCGCATTGCCTTCCGCAACGACACCATTGCCGTCACCTGGCAGAGCAAGAACGCGGATGTGCCCGATGTCCGTACGGTCGCTGTGCGCCAGTTCATCGTGCCAGTCAAACCCGGCAGCATCGAGGCCGCCGGCCTCACCCGCATCGTCGCCGATCGCCCGGTGATCAACCAGGGGCTCGACTCGCTCGGCAACTGGGAACCCAACGCTTCCGTCCTGGGCACCAGCACCTTCCTCATCGAAGGCAACGCCTTCGCCGACGGCACCAGCGACAAGCAACGCTACGTGGTCGCACTGCAACCCGCCGCGGGCGGCGCTGCCCGGCTTGGCGAGGCCTTCTTCACCGACGCCGGAGCCCCGTTCCTCGGTGAGGTCAATGCCTCCCGTCAGAATGGCAACCCCGGTCGGGTCGGTGGCGATCCCCGCCCCGGTGCCGTGAACTTCGTCGCCGGCGGCGAAGCCTCCCCGCACTTCTACGAGCCGTTGAACTCCGGCGATCGCTGGAACACCGGCTATGTACGCCAGACCGAGACCGGCGCCGAAAGCCGTTACGCGACCGTCCAACCGTTCTCGCTCAATCCCACCACGCTCGTCCAGACACCGCTGGCCGACGCCTTCGACGCCGCCCATGGCCGGCGCACTTCCGGGGTTGTCTTCTCGGACCAGAACACCCGCCTCGGCGGTGACATCGTCGGCCTCGGCAACGGCAACTTCGCCGTGGTCGTCGAAGACCGTTCCCGCCTGTTCCGCCCCGACGGCAACGCAGCGGTCGGCACCGTCATCAAGCCTGACGGTTCCATCGTGAAGGAAACCTTCCACATTGGTAACGGCGACTTCTGGTCCAACGTCGCCCCGTTCCAAGGCGGCTTCGCCGCCCGCGTCGCCGGCATCCTCTACTTCTACGACAACGACGGAAACCTGCTCGGCTCCGTCGATCAAGCGACCTCCGGTGAAGGCTTCGATCGCGGTCGCGGCGACGGCACCCGCATCGCCGGCCATGTCAACCAGCCCTACGTGTTCCTCGCCGGCAAGGTGAACACCGGACCCTTCGTCCGCGTGGCTGCCTTCGACACCCGCACCCGCACCTTCATCGCCGCTGCTGAAGCCAGCGAAGGTGGATTCCGCGGGGAATTCGATCGCGCCAA
>CAMCFL010000378.1 GCA_945873715.1 Akkermansia muciniphila | reverse complement strand
CTTCAGCCTGGTGGTGATCTTCGTGCCCGTGTCATTCATGTCGTCCCTGGCGGGTCGGTTCCTCTTCCAGTTCGGTCTGACCTCCGCGGTGGCGGTGTTGGTCAGCCTGCTGGTGAGCTTCACCCTCACCCCCATGATGAGCGCCCGGTTGTTTGCTTCGGGGAAGGGCGCGGCGCTCCCGGGTCACGGTTCCCGCGACGGGCTGTATGGCTGGATGGAACGGGGCTATGTGCGGTTGCTGGGATGGTCGATGCGGCATCGTGCCTGGGTCGCGGCGGGTACTGCCTTGGTCCTGATTTCGTCCCTGCCGATCTACGCCCTGGTGAAACAGGAGTTCACCCCCGGCAACACCGATGAAGGCGAGTTCGAGGTGTCCCTGGGTGCTCGTGAAGGCACCAGCCTTCCTGCGATGGATGAGGTGATGCAGATGGCCGAGGCCGAGGTGCAACAGGTCCCGTGGGTCCGCACCGTGATCGGCGGCGTGGGCGGCGGTGGCATCTCCGGTGGGTTGAACCAGGGCCGCCTGTACATCCTGCTCAAGCCGCACTCCGAGCGTGTGTTCTCCGTTTCCCGGTTGTTCAGCCTCACCCCGTGGCGCGCCTTCGAAGGCAATGCTTCCCAGCGCGAAATCATGCAGCTGATCCGCAAGCGTCTGGGCAAGCTCACCGACGTGCGGGTGCAGGTCCGGGGTGGGCAGGGTTCCATTTCCACCGGCGGACCCGGCTTCGAGATCGATTTCTCCCTGCTCGGTCCGGACCTGGACCAGCTTCTGGGCTACGCCGAAAGACTCCGGGCGCGGGCACCTGAACTGGGCCTCGTGGACGCCGATACCTCGCTCCGGCTCGACAAGCCCGAGCTCCGGGTGGAGATCGATCGCGCCCGGGCGGCGGCACTGGAAGTGGAGACCTCCGACATCGCCGCTGCGCTGCGCATCCTGGTGGGAGGCGACAACCGGGTGTCGCGGTTCCGGGACACGCAGGTCAACGACGACTACGATGTTCAACTCCGACTGGAAACTGCCGATCGCAGCCGGGCCGAGGATCTCGGTCGGCTCTACGTTCCTTCCCGGACCGGAGCCATGGTCCGTCTCGACAACGTCGTTGAAGTGATTCCCGGCCTGACCGCTTCCCGCGTCGATCGCCTTGATCGTCAGCGGGTGGTCTCCCTCCGAGCCGGGATCGCGCCGGGGTATGCGCTCGCCGACCGTCTGGAAGCGCTCCGGAACGCGGTGACGGAAATGAATCTGCCGGCGGGTTACTCCTACAAGGTCTCGGGTCGGGGCCGGGAACTGGAGAACACCTTCCGGGAATTCCTGTGGGCCTTCGCCCTTTCGGTGGTCTTCATGTACATGATCCTGGCCGCCCAGTACGAAAGCCTGATCCATCCGTTCACCATCCTGTTGTCGCTGCCGCTCTCGCTTCCGTTCGCGCTCCTTTCGCTTTGGGCCACCGGCAACACCCTGAACCTTTATTCCGCCCTCGGCCTGCTGGTCCTCTTCGGGGTGGTGAAGAAGAATGCGATCCTCCAGATCGACTACATGAACACCCTGCGGAACCGGGGACTCCCCCGCGCTGACGCCGTTCTCCAGGCGAATCGCGATCGGTTGCGTCCGATCCTGATGACCACCCTGGCCCTGGTGGCCGGCATGCTGCCGCTGGCGGTCGGCACCGGCCCCGGGGCCGAAGAGCGCCGCGCGGTGGCGGTGGTGGTGATCGGCGGGCAGACCCTTTGCCTCCTGCTCACCTTGCTCGTGACACCGGTGGTGTACACGCTGCTCGACGACGCCGGGCAGCGGTTGCTGGGTCGCCGAGCCTCGGGTTGATCGGGCAAGAGTGCTGATTCGGGCGCCCCGAACGAGCCGGGATTCCATGTGCGGGGCAACAATGGGGCCGCGTCTATATTGTTGATTATTGGGCGGGGCCTGCCGAGGGTCGACGCATGGCTCGTCCTCTTCGCATCCTCGTCCCGGGCGGTTGGTACAGCGTGACCAGTCGCGGGAATCGTCGGCAGGATCTCTTCTTGGATGACGACGATCGTCGTCGGTTCCTCGGGCTCGTATCGGAGTTGCCCGAGCGATTCGGGATCGAGGTGCATGCGCACGTCCTGATGGACAACCATTATCACCTGCTGGTGCGCACACCGCAGCCGAATCTCAGTCACGCCATCCGCTGGCTCAACGTCAGCTACAGCAGTCGGTTCAACTGGGCTCACCAGCTTTCCGGGCATGTGTTTCAGGGGCGGTTCCACGCGAGGGTGATCGAAGGGGTCCAGGGCGTCGTCGAAGTCGCACGTTATCTGCACCTGAACCCGGTCCGGATCGCCGGACTGGGATTGGGCAAAGCGGAGGTGCGTCAGGCCCGGGTGGTTGGAAGTGCGGACCCCGGTGTCGAACTGGTCGCCCGAAGGCTCCGACAACTCGACGAGTACGTCTGGAGTTCCTGGCGGGTGTACTCTGGCGCCGAGCCGCCTTCGACCTGGCTGGAGACCTCGGTGCTTTCCCGTGCCTGCGGGGGACGAACGCGATCTGAGCGCGCAACGGCATTACGTGCCTACACCGAGGCACCGGTTCGGGAAGGGCACATGGATTCCCCCTGGGATCGACTCGTGGGTGGGTTGGTACTGGGAACGGAGGAGTATGCGCAGGGATTGCTGAAGCAGGCGCGGGCGGTCCCGGAAGAACAGACGCCGGCGCGCACGTTGGCGCGTCATCAGGTGAAGTGGGAGGCCTTGATCGGGATTGCCGAGGAGTTGCGGGGACGGACCTGGAAGGAGATGTGCGAGAGTTACGGCGAGTGGGGCCGGGACGGGGTGATGCATGTGGCGATCCGGTATGGTGGATGGCGTCTGGCGGAGGTGGTCCAGGTGATGGGGGCGATGAGGTACCAGGCGGCAGCACAGGCGATGAGGCGATTCCGGGGAGGGTTGGAAGGGAACGCTGAACGCGAGAGGTTTGTGCGGGATTTGCGGCAGAGAATGTCAACAATATAGACGCGACCCCATTGAGGTGGGGGAGGGGATGCGGCATCCCGTGGCGGTAGTTCTGCGTTGAGCGTTCACGGGAGATGGCTAGGGTCGGTGACCGTGAGTACCGAGTCCGATCCGTCAAAACATCCGGCCAACCGCCTGGCCCGCGAGAAGTCGCCCTACCTGCTCCAGCACGCGCGCAATCCGGTCGATTGGTTTCCGTGGGGCGACGAGGCGTTCACACGGGCGAAGGCGGAGTCGAAGCCGATCTTCCTGAGCATCGGATACTCCACCTGCCACTGGTGCCACGTGATGGAGCGGGAGGTTTTCGAAGACGCCAGGACGGCGGCATTCCTCCGGGAGCACTTCATCAGCATCAAGGTGGACCGCGAGGAACGTCCGGACGTGGATCGCATCTACATGTCCTTCGTGCAGGTGACCACCGGAAGCGGGGGATGGCCGTTGAACGTCTTCCTGACGCCGGAGCTGGAGCCGTTTTATGGAGGCACCTATTTTCCGCCGGAGCCCCGGCATGGTCGTCCGAGTTTCCGACAGTTGCTCGAGCGGATCGTTGAACTGTGGACCCAACGCCGGGCGGACATCGAGGAATCCGCGACGGAGTTGACCGGCCGGCTCCGGTCGATGGCGGAGCACGATCCGGCGAATGCGTTCCCGGCGGGGCAGCGGGAGCTTCAAGGGGCAGGACAATCGTTCCTTCATGAGTTCGACCCCGTGAATGGAGGATTCGGGGGTGCCCCGAAGTTTCCGCGCCCGAGCCAGCCGCTGTTCCTCCTGCGTTATGCCGACCGGTTCACCGACACGACCGCCCGGGACGCGGTGATCCTGACCTGCGACCGGATGGCGGCGGGCGGGATGTACGATCAGTTGGCGGATGGTTTTGCCCGTTATTCGGTGGATGAGCGTTGGTTGGTGCCGCATTTCGAGAAGATGCTCTATGACAATGCCCAGTTGCTGCAGCTCTACCTCGATGTCCACTGCCTGACCGGCGAGGCACGGCACGCCGGGGTGGGCCGCGGGATTGTCCGATATGTCCTGCGGGACATGACCGCTTCCGAGGGGGGATTCTACTCGGCGGAGGATGCCGACAGCGAGGGGCATGAAGGCAAGTTCTGCTGCTGGACGCTGGAAGAGGTGAAGGCCGTGCTGACCCCGGCGGAAGCGGCGGTGGCGATCCGGTACTTCGGAATCGCCGCGAAGGGAAACTTCGTCGATCACAGTCATCCCAAACCCCTGACCGGGCTGAACGTGCTGTCGGTGGTGGACCCGAAGCTCTCCGAGCCGGAG
>CAMCFL010000377.1 GCA_945873715.1 Akkermansia muciniphila | reverse complement strand
AGAACCGGGAACCCACCCACAGGACGGCCGCCGAGACCATTGCGAGTGCCGGCACCGAAAAATATCCGTTCAGTCGGTCGAACCGCATTTCTTCCAGTTGAACGGTCCCACGAAGGATGATCAGTGCCCCGAGAACGCCCCACAGCCAGGACATCAATGCCAGCGAACGGGAACGGGACAGGGCTGAGAGGGCGAAGCCGAAGGCGAAGACATTGAATGGGACCACCAGCACGAGGCCATAGAGCAGGATCGGTTGCCCGATCTGAACGGCCGGTAGACCGCTGGTGACGAAGACCCGCAGGAGCACGTCGGACAGGTTGCCTTCGAGAGCGAGGACCCCCATGCCTGACAGGATCAGCAGGGATCCACCTCCTACCAGCAGGCGGGCGAGGAACCGATCCCGTCGGCGGATCGGCCAGGCGAAGGCGAACTCTTCCGATCCCTGAAGGACGTCAGCGCCCCCGAAGGAGGGGCCTGCCACGATGGCCACCAACAGCCCGTAACCCAGGATCCAGAGTGGATGGGCGAAAAGTGGCAGGAGCCACACCATCGCAAGCCACCCCACAAGGAATCCCAGCAGAAGCCGGCTGTGAGCGAACCATTCCCCCCAGATCATCGCCTGCCAAACCGCCCAGGAACCGGATTCACGACCCGCCAGGACGGGTTCATCGCCCACGAGACGCAGGTCAGGCTTGGAATCGCGCGAAGTCACCGGTCTGTTGATTAGGGGTCCTCTCCGCCTTTGCCGCAAGGCACGAACGGCCGGAAGGATCAGCCCAAGGGCGTCTTGAGTTTGTTGTCACGCCTGCAGGGCCGCTGCCCTCAGCGGGCGTTCTCACATCGCCGCCTGAGGGCAGGCGGCCTACCTCTGAGGTGCGATTTGACCCACTCGCCTCAGATGCTTCTGACCAGCGGAAGAAAACGTGTAATTCCCCCGCCGCAATTCGGTAGTAGAGGCTGGAGTCCCCGGCGGCGGACGTTCGGGTTCGCGGCGCTCGGCCGTCGGGCGGCTCCCGGGGGGCTGACTCAACGCAACTGCGACAACCGCTTGCGGTCGGCATTCTGGACCAGGCCCATCTTCTCGAAGGGCACCGGCAGGATCCCCAGACGCAATGCCGGTGCGTCAGGCCGGAGTCGGAAGTCCTGTCGTGCGGCGTTCATGAATCCAGGGTCACCGGTGGTGAAGTTGTCCTTCTGGAGGAAGCCCTCGGACTTCGCATGCCAGCCAAGATCCAGCCATTTGCCGACACAGACATTGCGTGCGACCAGGTTGTTGTCCGCCGGGATCCCCTTGAATCCGGCGGGGGCCTGGAAGAACGGGTCGAGGGTGCGGATCTCGGGGTAACGCTCGCGGTAGAGCGCGGCGGGCACGGCGGCCAACTGCTTGCGCATGAAGTCGTCGACCATGTCGCGCCAGACCGGGGTGGGATCCATCCCACGCGCGTCGGCCCGGATGGCTGGATCGCAATCGATGAAGAGGTTGTTCTCTACCCGATGATCCCGGCCTCCGCCGATGAACATGGCCCAATGCACCTTGTAGAAGACGTTGCCGAAGACCTCGGTTCCGCTGGCGCAGTCGTCCATGTAGACGCCCATCGAGCCCATCCCGACACCCCCGGTCTCGTGGAGGTAGTTGTGCCGGATCCGGTTTCCCCGGAAGGAATAGTCGCGACCGGTGTAGATGGCTCCAACGTCCCCGGTTTCGAGCGCGATATGATGGATGTCGTTGAACTCGATGAGGTGATCGTTCCCCCAGAAAAGGATGGCGCAGTGGGGATGGTCATGGATGACGTTGTGCGAGGCGCGCATGCCGACGCCGCGCATGTGGATCGCCGCGACGTAGCACTTGGACCAGCGGCCCTGACGCTGGAAGTGGCAATTCTCCACGAAGTGATTGCCCGGGGTCAGTGTCTGGCGGTCCCCGCCAGTCAGGCTGGCCCCGCCATCCCCCGTATCGAAGACATCGCAGCCGACCACCCCGTGGCCGGTGCCGCCTTCGATGATCACGCCGTTGTTGCCGATGTTGCGCAGCAGGCAGGCGGCGACGCGATTGCTGGTACCACCCCGGATTTCGATGGCGTTGCCGCGGGTTGCCTCGAGGACGAGCCCGCGAATGGTGACATGGGAAACGTCGGTCAACCGTAGGAGCGGTTGGTCGAGCAGCGACAACAGCGTATCCGGCCCCCGTTTTGCGGGATCGTCAAAGACCGCCAGGGGCCAGAACCACACGGTCCCCGCCTTGCGGTCCAGAAACCATTCACCGGGTTGATCCAGCTCCTCCAGAATGTTGAGGAACTGGAAGCGCTGGCCCTTGCGGAAGCCGTACAACCCATACGGAGGCGCCGTCCGGATCAGGCGTTGGGTGAGATCAATCTCGGTGACCTTCTCGTAAGAATTTGCCCAGTCCCATGCCCAGTACCCATGCACCCACAGGTCGTCACGATCCCGCCAACGGGAGGGCCGGTCGCCTGCATAGAGGAATCCCCCTTCGATGCCGCCGATGTTGCCGCCGTGATCGTCTTCCTTTCCCGAAACCGATGGAAACCCGGCGATCCGCTCGAACTGCCCCTCGTTGGGCCAGCGGGCCAGGGTCATCGGTCGCCCGTTGTGGAACAGTTCGCAGTGTGCGGGTGCCGTGGGCCTGCTGAACCCGCGGGACTGCATTTCACCCAGGTTGGAGATTCCGAGGGCGCGAAGGTCGAGTTGGACGACATGGGCGCGGGCCGAGGGATCGAGCCGTTCCAGGATGGCAGGGTCGGATACCGGCTTCCACCGGGCGAGAGGCACCGAGACACCGCCGAGCAGTCGCGCGTTGTCCCGACGCCACGACTCCCAGCGGATCGGTGTCGTGGCCGTGCCGGAGTCGGCCTCGGTGAGATCAAGAGCCTGAGTGCGACGATGATCGCCTTCGTGGATCCAGACGGTGATCCCTCCCTTGGGAAGGCCTCGCTTCGTCTTCGATTCCCGGATCGCATCGCGCGCCCGCTCCAGCGTGGCGAACGGCTTCGATCTCGTCCCCGGATCGGTATCTGATCCCAGGGTGGACACGTGGAAATCAGCCCGGGCAACGAAGCTGGCACCCAACAGGACGGACAGCAGGCAGAGGACAACGGAGACGCGCATGGGACAGTCGCGGAGCCTAGCCCGGATCCATCCGCGACGGAACCCGGCAACTCCTGAAACTTGAAACTCCACCCGGATCCCAGGTTCGACGTATCGTCGTCCCATGATCCGCCTTCCAAGCCTGCGCTTGCCCCGATGGATGGGGTCCTTGCTGCTCCTGTTGCCGGCCCTGTTGCCGGCGGGGGTGGCGGCCAAACCCAATGTGGTGCTGATCCTGGTCGATGACCTCGGTTGGGCAGACCTCGGGTGCTATGGAAGCCGGTTCCATCAGACGCCCCACCTCGATCGGTTGGCGCGGGAAGGCCTGCGATTCACCGATGCCTACAGCGCGTGCACGGTCTGCTCACCCACGCGGGCGGCATTGCTCACCGGCAAGTCGCCGGCGCG
Source organism: Akkermansia muciniphila (assembly GCA_945873715.1). Taxonomy (GTDB): domain Bacteria; phylum Verrucomicrobiota; class Verrucomicrobiia; order Limisphaerales; family UBA9464; genus UBA6176. The sequence goes on along the minus strand of CAMCFL010000377.1, from coordinate 769 downwards.
CCTTCACCTGACCGACTGGATTGCCGGCCACCCGGCTCCCAAGGCAAAGCTCTTGCCGCCTGACTGGACCCGGAAGCTGGACCCCGCCGAGCCCACCGTGGCGTCACGACTGAAGTCTGCCGGTTACGCCACGGCCAGCATCGGCAAGTGGCACCTGGGCGAGGGAACCACGCCGGAACAGTTCGGCTTCGACGTGAACGTGGCCGGGGATCACCGCGGGCAGCCGCCCCGTTACGTGGCTCCCTACGGTCTGCCCAAGCTGGCGGACGGTCCAGCCGGCGAGTTCCTGACGGATCGCGAGTGCAGCGAGGCTCTCGCTTTCATCGAGAAGAACCGCAACCAGCCCTTCTTCCTCTACCTGCCGCACTACGCCGTCCATACGCCGCTGGCCGGCAAACCGGAGGTCGTCGCCAAGTACCAGGCGCGAACCCCGGATCAGCAGCGCAATCCGGTCTATGCCGCACTGCTTGAGTCCGTGGACGACTCCGTCGGTCGCATCCGCGCCCAGTTGGAGACGCTCGGCATCGCCACCAATACGGTCCTCCTCTTCACCTCGGACAATGGCGGGCTCGTGCTCGGCGGCGGTGAACGCGCCACCAGCAATTTCCCCCTGCGCTCGGGCAAGGGAGATGCCTACGAGGGCGGCGTTCGTGTGCCGTTGCTGGCCCTCTGGCCCGGGGTGACGCGACCGGGATCCTCCTCTTCGACTCCGGTTCAGACGGTCGATCTCTATCCCACCCTGCTGGAGATGGCGGGCGTCGAGGATGTC
>CAMCFL010000376.1 GCA_945873715.1 Akkermansia muciniphila | reverse complement strand
AATGCAGGCGGTGATCAAGGAGATGCAGCATCTGTCCCGCGAAGAGCTCTTTGAAACGATCCCCGGACCCAAGCGCCGCAAGCCACTGAGCAAGAGTGTTATGGGTGTTAACTGAGTGCCATTCCCCCTCCGGGGTTGATTGGACTTTTTGCGCCATATACCCGGGGTGGTACCCCGGGCTAATCGCTGCCATCCCTCCGGGATGAGGAGGGGCGAAGGGTCTGGCCGCCCATTCCCCCTTCCTTTACCGCATGGCTCCGACGCCGCCTGAGGGCAGGCGGCCTACATCCGGGCGTTGCTCGCCTGCGCCTTCTCCATCAACTCCGCGGCGTGCCGCTGCGCCGCGGCCCCGCCGCCCAGCATCCGACCCAACTCCGCGACCTGTCCCTCGCGATCGAGCAGGACGATGCGGGATTCGGTCCGCCCGGCGTACACGTCCTTGCTGACCACATAATGGGCGGCCGCATAGGCGGCGACCGGAGCGAGGTGGGTGATGCAGAGGACCTGATGATTGCGGGCGATCCGGCACATCTTCTCGCCGACGGCATGCGCGGTTTCCCCGCCCACGTTGGCATCGACCTCATCGAAGACGAGGACCGGCACCTCGTCTTCGGCGGCCAGGACCGTCTTGAGCGCCAGCATCACGCGGGCGAGTTCACCGCTGGAGGCGATGGCCCGGAGCGGCCGGGCGGGTTCGCCCGGATTGGGGGCAAAGAGGAATTCACCCTGGTCGAAACCGGTGGAGCCGGCGGTTGCGGGGGAGTCGTGTCCGGGAGTGGGCCGGATGGCAGCTTCAAACCCGGCCTGGCCGAAGCCGAGGGCCGCGAGTTCCTTCACGACGGCCTTCGCCAGCTTCGGGGCCACCCGACGCCGCTCGGACGTCAGGGTGTTGGCGGCCTCCATGATCTCCTGATCCACGTGGGCGAGATCCGACTGGATGCGGGCCAGTTCGGCGTCGCGGCCTTCAAGGGCGTCGAGTTCCTGCTGGGCTCGTTCGCCGAAGGCGATGACCTCTTCGACGGTGGTGCCGTACTTGCGTCGGAGCGATTGCACGCGATCCAGCCGTTCCTGCAACTGGGAGAGCCGTTCAGGGTCGAGGTCCACGTTCCCGGCATAGCGGCTGAGGTCATGCTGCAGGTCGCGGAGGAGGGAGCCTGCCTGCTCCAGTTGCTCCATCAGCGGCTGCGCTTCGGGGTCGATCCGGACGAGTTCATGCAGGACCCGGCCCAGGGTTCCCAGGCGGGTGAGCAGGGCGTCCTCGTCGTCGGACAGCGCCGCCGCGGCACCCTGGGAGAGTTCCAGGAGGCGGGCGGAGTTCGAGGAACGCAGATGCTCGGTGGCCAGTGACTCTTCCTCTCCCGGCTGGAGACGGGCGTCGCGGATCTCGTGCGCCTGGAATCGGAGCAGATCCAACTGCCGGGCATAGGTCTGTTCATCGACGACCAACGCCGCTTTCTCCGCCTCCAGGAGGGCACGCCGTCCGTGGAGTGCAGCGAAGGCTTCGCGGCGTGGGCCGATTCCGCCGAAGGCATCGAGGATGGCCAGTTGCCGGGATTGCTGGAGCAGCGACTGATGCTCGTGCGGACCGTGCAGATCGACCAGAAGCGAGCCCAGTACGGCCAGCGTCGAGAGGGTGGTGGGAGAACCGTTGATGAACTGACGGTTGGTTCCGCCCGTGGTGAAGGAGCGTTTCAACACCAGCGCACCCGCCTCGCAGGGCTCGATCCCATGCTCGCCGAGCAGGAGGTCGATGGGTTCGCGAAGCGCGCCGACGTTGAACAGGGCTTCGACGGAACAGGTGTCGGCTCCGGATCGGATCGCTCCCCGGTCCGCGCGCTGGCCCAGAACCAACTGGATCGCGCCAAGGATGACCGATTTCCCCGTGCCGGTCTCGCCGGTGATCGCGTTGAACCCCGGCTGGAGTTCAAGGGTCAGGTCCGCCACCAGGGCGAGATTCCGGATTCGCAGCGTGGTCAACATGGAGCGAGCGGCCGGAGAATGGACCCGGGACCCGCCGCGGGCAATGACAGGGACCGACGGACGGGTTTCGGAGGGTGTTGCCCACGAATCACAGGGATGCACACGAAACAGTGAAGGATTTCGTGTGGTTGGTGTGATTCGTGGGCGATGGCTATCGGGGCATCTACTCGCGGAGCTCGTCCCTCCGCACGTCTCACTACTGCACGATCGGGACCGCGATCTTGAAGAAGCACTGCCAACCGCCGTAGTCGGATCCGAGCGACACCTTCTGGCCCTTGATCCATTCCGTATGGCCGTCTTCGAAGGAGAAGTTGCCACCGCTGGGGGCACCCCGGGCGATGCGATGGACGGATGTCAGCACCTTCTTGCCGTCAAAATCCGTGGTCCAGTTCAGCCTGGCATCGTAGATGTTGGTCGTCTTCGAACCGACGGCCTGGAGCCGGTCGATCAGGATCGGTGCCGCCGCGAACGGGCCATCCAGCTTCTTCTTGAAGAACCAGTCTGCCGTTCCCTGAGCTCCGGCCGTCACATCGCCGTCTCCGGTGCGGCGACCCGGCAGATAGAAGTAGCCGATCAACTGGGCCGAGTTGTCCGAAGAGATCATCCCCTTCTCGGCAGCGCGATGCCAGACGTCGGTCGGGCAGAACAGGACGTCATTGCCCGCGCGGACGTGGGTGGTCGACGTGCGCCGGTTCTTGATGAGGTACCTGTTCCAGAAATTGCTCATCGACGGCATCATCCAGGAGAAGCCGGCACCGGCACTGTTGTCGGGGAAGAAGTTGTTGTTGTCGCTGGCGTACAGACTGACGGCGAGGGTCCATTGCTTGCCGTTGCTGGTGCACAGGGTCTGCAGCGCCTTGGACTTCGCCCTGGACAGGGCGGGCAGGAGCATGCCCGCAAGGATCGCGATGATGGCGATGACCACCAGCAGCTCAATCAAGGTGAAGGCGGTCGGCCTGCGGAAGATCGGTGGGGGAGTCATGCGGTGAAGGTGATGAAGATGTTCTGGCGTTATACGCCGCCCACAGGTCCCTGCCACTCCTTTGTTGTTTCCAGCGAGATCAGATTCGGTCGGCGGGCATGGAGACGTTCGAGCAATCCGGGCAGGGAGTCACGGATCGGGGACTTCGCCAGATACTCCATGGCCAGGCCCTTGTGTCCGCGGGTTCGCAGGCTCGCATAGACGTGGAGCTCGAAGTGGAGACGCAACTGCGCTTCGGCCTCGGTCTGTCCCAGGGCTCCCAGCAGGTGCAGCAGGGCTTCCACCGTGGAGAACTGGCCTTCGCCCTGCTGTTCGCGAAGCCAGTATCGGCTGGTTCCCGCGAGCGACAACCGCACGGGGCGTCCCCACTTCTCCACCACCCGCAGCATCTGGCCCGCCTCATTCCAGCTGCCATCGAGCAGCAGCACCTGGATCCGTGACGGATCCGGCATGGGAGCAGTCACGTTCTCCAACGGTTCTCCCCGCGGATGGAGGATCCACAGCTCGCGCCCTGGAAGGACCACCGCGGCCTGCTCCGGGATCGCGTCCGGGCGGAAGACATGGCTGCGGGCACCCGTGAAGACCCGTTCGATGAGCTTGCCGGTACTGGTCGGGCGCCACTGCTCGCGTCGGTGCAGCAGGATATCCACGCGCAACGGATTGATCACGGTCGGGATGCCCTCGCAAACGCACCAGCGTGGGGGTAGCAGGCAATGCCCGCATCGATCCGTTCCTGCATAGACCACACTGCGTGCCATTGGGCCATTATCGGGTGACGGGACGAGGCGCTTCAATGGTGGATCTGTCTCCTTCAAGGCAGGCTTGCCGAAGCGGCCCGTTCGGTCTTGGGTTCACCCATGCAATCCCTGAGATCCACCTCCCCCACCGGCCGATCTCTGGGAGTGCTGGCCGTATCCGTGACGATGATGCTCTCGCTGTTTCCGGGCTGCGCGCGCCGGGAACCCATGAGGGTGGTCCAGTCGGGAGTAGTCGAGGCTGCCTGCGGTCAGTGCCTGTTCCACCTGCCCGGCAAGGGTTGCAACCTGGCCATCCGCTACGGGGGCCGGGCGCATTTCGTGGATGGCGTCGACCTGGATTCCCTCGGTGATGCCCATGCCTCCGACGGAATGTGTCAGGTGATCCGTCAGGCGCGCGTGTCGGGTGAGTTCAGGAACGGCCGCTTCATCGCTTCGAGCCTTCAGCTGCTCCCGATCCAGGACTCGCCCTGAGGGATTCGAAGGGGAAGGGATTCGAAAGAAGGGGGAACCTGGTGGCTGCGGCCGGAATCGAACCGGCGACACTGCGATTTTCAGTCGCATGCTC
>CAMCFL010000375.1 GCA_945873715.1 Akkermansia muciniphila | reverse complement strand
CTCTTCGTGCTGCTGCTCCTGTCCAATCTGGTCATCGCCTACACCAACCTGTTCCGGAATCGGGAGACGGCGTTCCTCCTGACTCTCCCGGTGCCAATCGAAACCGTGTTCAGCTGGAAGTTGATCGAGAGCACCCTGTTGGCGTCCTGGGCATTCCTCTTCCTGATTGCGCCACTGCTGGCCGCTTACGGATACGTGAACCACGTCGACTGGCATTTCTACCCAGCCACCCTCGTCCTCGTAGGCATCTTCCTCGTGATTCCCGGGGTTGCTGGCGCAACCGCAGCCATCGTCCTTGCCCGCCATCTGGACCGAAAGACATTCCAGATCGCCGTCGTATCCATCCTTCTGAGCCTGATCGCCCTGATTGCCTGGAGATTCCAACCCGAGCCCGTCGCCGATGAACAACTGGAGGCTCGGGTCCAGGCCGTCATTGATCGACTCCTGATCAATACCAGCTTCGCTCAATCTCCCACTCTCCCGAGCTACTGGCTTAGCGCGGGGGTCCAGAATTGGGCCGAGGGCGCGCTGCATGCGGCCGGCTTCTTCACGCTGGTGCTTGCCAGTTACAGCCTCTTTCTGGCCCGGATGGCGACCCTCTTCCTCGGAAATCTTTTCGCTGATGCCGCCTCCAGCGTGCAGAGTCGCAATAGCCTCTTTGCCGAGTGGGCCTGGTTCCGACAGCTCGAATCGCGTCGGTCGGTGCTGGCCGCGGAATTGCGCTCAACCTTTCGCACCGAGGGCGGAAAGTGCCACCCAGCCTGGCATCCAAGCGACCCACTCGACAGCCTCCTTCGGAAACTGCGACTGGCCCCAGATGCCCGGGCCATCGTCGCCAAGGATATCCGCCTTTTCTGGCGGGATACGACCCAGTGGGGACAGACCGTCCTGTTGTTCGGATTGCTGACCGTCTACGTCATCAACCTGCGTCACTTCACCCGACAGCTCGATTCTCAGTTCTGGGTGACCCTCGTCTCCTTCCTCAATCTCGGTGCCTGTGCGCTCAACGTCGCCACCATCACCACCCGGTTCGTCTTCCCGCAGTTCTCCCTGGAGGGACGCCGCGTCTGGGTGGTCGGGCTTGCCCCTCTCGGGCTCGCACGAACCGTTCGAATCAAGTTCTGGCTCGCCAGCATTGCGGCACTCCTGCTGACCCTCTCGCTCACGGCCCTCTCCGGCCAGCTGCTTCACCTCGAATGGCCCCGGATCCTCTTTTTCGCGGCTGCAACGGCCATCATGACCTTCACATTGAACGCCATCGCCGTGGGACTTGGCGTCCTCTACCCAAACTTCCGCGAGACCAATCCTTCAAAGATCGTCTCAGGATTTGGCGGCACCTTCTGTCTGGTGCTCAGTCTGCTCTACATCCTGGCGTCGGTGGTGACGCTCGCTCTGGGTTCCCCATGGGGCTGGCGTGAAATCGATCCACAACCGGGACGTGCCGCCTTCGCTTGGATCGTCTTCATCCTCTTCAGCCTTCTTGCCGGAGCAATTCCCTTCCGCCTGGGGCTTCGAAGGGCGGATGAAACCGAACTCTGACCGGATGCGGACACCCTGTGAACAACTGCCCTCTCGCCAATGGCGCGTCCGCGCCCTAGCCTTTCGAACCTTCCAAGGGGCGCACCTATGCCGTACGACGACACCGAGTTTGTTGACCGCGACTTTCCGTCACCCCACCCCGCGACGGCTTCCACCGTCAACCGTCCTTCCGGGGCGGGCACAGGACGGGCTCCCACCCGGGAGGATCTCGACGCAGAAGTCACCGCCACCCAACACCAACTGGCGAAACTGCGCGAGGCGCAGGAGCAGCTCGAGAGGGCGCGCTCCGAACTGGAAGAGATGCGTCGGCGCCGGGCAGATTTTCAAAATGGGCGCACCGACCTTCGCGACCAGTTGACCCGAGGCATCGGCTTCCTGGAGAAGGCCGAATTCGAGGCCCGCAGGGACGCCGAGCAGATGGCTCGATCCCTCGACGGACTTCGGACCGCCTTCGGACAGATCGAATCCCTCCAGGAGGAGACGTGGACGGACACTTCGTGGGGTCAGGAGCTCAGCCGTGGGCTGACGGTCATCGACAACGCGCGCATGGAATTGAACTCAGCCCGCCTTAAATGGCCGGTGCTCGATGGCCTCCATGCAGGGCAACCGAATCTGGTCGCCACCCCCTCTTCCATGGGCCTCGCCGATCTCCCCCTCAGGGTGTTGCTCCGCATCGGGCTGGCGCTGACCTGGCCATTGCTCCTCCTCGGCGGGACCGCAATCATCGTCCTCTCCTTTGCCCTGCTTCGGCGCTGAGCAGGTCTCTCCCATGGCATGGCCCAACAAGAAGGCTGGCGGCGACCCGCTTGATGTCCGTTCTCGAGAGCTTGCGGATCAGATCCGCAAGTTGGAGCGGCAGATCAGGCAGCTTTCTGAAAAGCCGCCGCCGGCCCCCTCAAGACCGGCTCGAGCGCCAGCGTCAAAGCCAGCCTCGGCCCGTTCGGCCACTCCTTCTCCTCGACTGGCTACCGTCGCTGCTCCCGCCTCGGGAATCACCCCCGCCCACGCAGCCGATGCCAGAGTGAATCCGCAGGGCATCCGGAAATTCGACCTGGCGTCCCTCTGGCATCGCTTGCACCCCCTCTTTCGCGGCCCGAACACTCACAACCCCCGCATGGTGCAATACCTCGCGGCGGGCTCAGTGCATGGATTGCGCCCTCTGCGCTACGAGAAACGGGTTGCCCGCAACCGTTTCATCGGATTGTTCATCCTGCTGGTCTTGATTCTCTTCGGGTTGGCCCGGGTTTACCTTCCGCGGGGGTAAATCAACGCCGTTAACATTATCGAAGCCACTCTGACCAGGGTTCCGATTTGACGCACTTCCAACCCGCCCTAGTCTCCCAGTCCTGAGGTTTTCGCCTCAGTTTCCTCCTGATACCGGTGGCCGTTCGACAACGCCACCGGTCTTTTTCATTTCAGGCCACGCCCCGTGAGTCTCCGAGCCACCTCGATGGGGGTCTCTTCAGCCTCGACTCGAATCCACTCAAGATCCAGCTGACCGCGAAACCAGGTTCCCTGACGCTTCGCAAACTGGCGTGTCTTGGCCTTCACCCTCTCGATTGTGTCGCGCAACCCGAACTCCCCACGGAGATGCTCGACTACCTGCCGATACCCGATTGCCTGAAGCGCCGTTCGGTTCACGGCCAGCCCGAGTTCCAGCAAACGCTGAGTCTCCCCAACCAATCCCTCGGCAAACATCCGGTCTACGCGGTGCTCGATTCGAGACACAAGATCCTCGCGACTGCGCTCGATGCCAAAGCTGCGACCGACCAAAGCCGGCGCGCGATCTGGCCATGACGCCCGCTGGGCAGAAAAAGGTCTGCCGGTAAGTCGAATCACCTCCACCGCCCGAACCACCCGCCGGCGGTTGGCGACATCAATCTCATCGAAGGTTTGCCAGTCCTTGCGCGCCAACTCCTCAAGCAGCGCTGCGATCGGCAGCGCCTCCAACTCCGTCCTCAATCCTGGATCCGGAGGCGGAGCTGTTCCGAGCCCGTTCAGCCAGGCGTTGAAATACATCCCTGTTCCACCACAGAGGATCGGAACTCGATTTCGCGCCTGAATCTCAGCCACCGCTTGATGAGCAAGTCGGACAAATTGGGCGACATCGAAGCCTTCCGTCAGCTCCACGACATCCAGCAGGTGATGGGGAACGCGAAGCCGCATTTCAAGAGTAGGCTTTGCCGTGCCAATATCCAAAGCCCGATAGACTTGCATCGAGTCCACGGAAATCACCTCTCCGCCCAGCGATTCCGCGAGGGCCAGCGCCACGTCCGATTTACCGGAAGCGGTCGGCCCGGCAATGACCACGGGAAGAAGGCTCATCTGGCCTCATCTTGCGGTCCGCTGGGGTCGGCAGGCACCTCTGGCTTGGCGATCAGGCCAAGGAGCAGCATCAGCCCGACCCCGACACAAATCGCCACATCGGCCACATTGAAGGCCGGAAAACCCACCTCCCCTCCGCCTCGCTGTCGAAGGTGGAAGTACAGGAAGTCGACCACGTGCTGCCGGGAAGGGACCAATCGATCAATCAGGTTTCCAATCGTCCCGCCGAAGAGCAACCCCAGAGCCACCTGTCCCATCGGCCGATGGGCTTCGAAGTGTGATCGCCAATACCACAGTGCGCAGACGGCGAGGAGTGCCAGGGCAGCCAACGCCCTGTTATTGCCGTGAAACAGGCTCCATGCCGAACCCGTATTGCCCCAGTGCACCAGATGAAAGAAACCAGGCAGAACCGCCCAGTGATCACCCA
>CAMCFL010000374.1 GCA_945873715.1 Akkermansia muciniphila | reverse complement strand
CCTCCGCATACCTTCTCAGCAGTTCGGCGTCGTCGTTCATCGTTCGCTCTCCTTACAACACCCGCCCAAACCAAAACCGGACAGGGCATTTCAGGGATTCACGGCGGATCACCCGTCCATGGAGGCAGGGAGGAGCGATACGCCGGATGGGCACCTCGAAGATAGGCTCGGTCGGGATCGATGCGGCGGGCAATCAGGATCCAGGAGGCGCGCTGGGCAAAGAGCGGCCCCATCAACACCGAGATCAACCCGGACACCACGATGCAGATGGCGGCGGGCTTGGACAGGCCCGCACGAAGGGCAAACATCCCACCGACCAGCATCACGGCTCCCACGACGATCCACGCCCCCAGGAGCACCAGCCGCTGGGTGCGTTTGCGGGAGTGATCCGCGCACAGGACCAGGTCGAACTGAACGGCCCGGCTGAAGAACGGGGCGAGAACGACAAGCGCCAGCGGCGTACAGGCCAACGTCAGGATCAGCCAGTTGGGATGCCAGGAATAGGACATGCGCTGGTGCCACGTTCCCGGTTCGTTGCACAGGACGCAGCGCGGCGGCGGCACGGCCCCTGGGAGGACCACGATGTATCGGCCCGAAGCAAAGGTGGAAGCGGCGGGATCACTCGGGGCCGGCGATGCGCCCTCGCGGAGCCGTTGCAGGTGGATCGGCTTGCACTGCGCACAGACGCGCGTTGCTCCCAACCGGAGGAGATCCTCCTCCGGATGCAACCCTCCGCATTCATGACAGGCAGACCGCCGGGGCTCGGATGGGAGACTCGGAATGGACATGGAGAAAAGGGCCTTCAGAGCGACCTGCTGGATTTGCGGTAGCCAACCAGAGTCCGCCGCGGCTCTGCCCATTTGAGGGAGGCACCCGCTTTCTGGCGAGCCTGCATCCGGCTGGGGTCTCGGAGGGACGAGTTCCACGAGTCCGCCAAAGCCCAACTGCAGAGCTCTGCAACGCTGCCGGATTCAGGCTGGGCAGACGGACCAAACAGGATGACCCTCAAGCCTTGATCCTGTGGCCCCGAGTCGCCTCGGTGTGGTTCGCCCTCGTTGCGGGGCTCCTTTTCCCTCTCGACGCAGCGGAGATTCCAACGCTTCCGCTCGTCGATGTCTTCGTCAACGGCCAGGACGGATATCCGGCCTTCCGCATTCCGGCGCTCATTGCGACCTCGCGCGGAACCTTGCTGGCCTTTGCCGAGGGTCGCGCCCATCTGCGTGACCACGCGGAAAATGACATCGTTCTCAAGCGGAGCACCGATGGCGGCAAGACCTGGGGACCGCTGCAAGTCGTGCACGAGGACGGTGCCAACTCCCTCGGCAATCCAACGGCGGTAATCGTGCGGGGAACAGGTCGGGCACTCCTGATGTATCAACGATACGCCCAAGGCTTCGACGAACACAAAGCCGAGCCCGGGCTTCAAGGGCCACGGATCTGCCGGACCTACACCCAGTCCAGCGACGACGAGGGCGCAACGTGGTCCAGGCCGGTGGAGGTCACCGCGCAGGTCAAGCGTCCCACCGAAGTCACCAGCACCGCCGTCGGCCCGGGCATCGGCATCCAACTCCGGCGCGGCAAGCATTCCGGTCGCATCCTGATGCCGTTCAATCAGGGTCCGTTCGGCAAATGGAAGGTCTATGCCGTGTTCAGCGACGATGGCGGTCAATCCTGGCGTTACGGACAGACCGCACCCGAAGGCGCGGCGGGCCATGCGAACGAGGTCCAGTTCGCTGAGTTGAAGGACGGATCCATCCTGCTCAATGCGCGCAATCAGGGCGGCGGCTTGAAGCAGCGCAAGACGGCTGTGAGTCACGACGGTGGCGCAACCTGGTCCACCACCCTGCACGATCCCGCGCTGATCGAGCCGGTCTGCCAGGCCAGCCTGCTGCGGCATCCCGGTACGGGCGATCCAACGTCAGACGTTTTCCTCTTCTGCAATCCCGCAACGCAGACCGGTCGCACGAACGGGATGGTGCGCCTCAGCCGGGACGACGGGAAGACCTGGCCGCTCGCGCGCGTCCTCTATCCCGGCGGCTTCGCCTATAGTTGCCTCACCTCGCTCCCCGACGGATCCGTCGGATGCCTCTTCGAACGTGACGGGACCACGAAGATTTCCTTCGCCCGATTCTCGCTGGATTGGATCGGGAACACGGGTGGCCACTGAGCCGGATCCATGCAGACGAGGTGAGCCGAGATCCTCACGCGAAGCCGCGAAGAATCATTCCGGCTACGCCCATTCGGTGTCGCGCCCACCGCCGGTGGACCGACGGGCGGCCCTACGGTGTGAACGAGATTGCCCGTGCGCGGTACAGGTACGTCTGCACCCAACTGAATCCCTGCAACTCGCCCCCCTCTGGCACTGGCGCATCAAAGATCAATGCATCCGCTCCCAGCGTGCCGGCCTTCCTCCGCATCCTGGCCTCGATATCGCCCTGCTCCCGCAGCGCTCCGGAATCCGTCAGCAACCGCACTTCAGAAAAGGCGCGATCCGGTGAACGCCCTTCCCGGAAAACCTCAACGCGAGGCTGCGGGCCCCTCGGGGAGGTCGCGCACCCGACGACCAGCGCCATCACGGCCAGAGATAGGGCGACACGAGGAAGGACCGCACGTGCCCTGAGGGAGCACGCGACCGGTTGGGCCATTTCGGGTGACCGCATCCGACGCCAGGAGATCAAAGCATTCATGAGTCCCATGATCCTTCGGGATCCCCGATCCGCTGCGCAATCAGGTAGAGTACCAACAAGATCCCCGCCATGCGTGCCAACGATCTGGTCCGGTATATTGCTCAGCAACCTGCCAACCCCTCCGGTGCCCCCGACGAGTCCGCCCTCAGACCGCTGATCAAAGCCCTCGACGAACGCTGTCGGACGGTGGAGTTCTGAGGAGACGAGAAGTCGCCAGATGCCAGAAGTCAGCCGGGGTGTTTACTGCCCTCGATGGCAATCGTGGGAGACGTGAGGGACGACTCGACGGAACGGGAGGGCCGCCCATTCCCCCGCCATCCACCCCATTCGACCCACTACTGATAGATCCAGGGTCTCAACTGGCCTGAGCTCTTCCACTCGATCCCGTGTTTCTCCCTGAGGATCCGGGCCATCTCCGCGTCTTGGAAAAGACTGCCAAAGCCCTTCGATCCCCTGGCTTCGATCAAGGCCTGAACCTCCAAGCGGGTCTGCCGAAACGCCTCGGCCTTCGCCGGATCGTCCTCCTGCGAATCCGTCTGCGAAAGCGCCCAGGAGTGCCCATTGCCACGCGAGACGTAGTGCCACGTGAGCGGACCATCGACGACCTTGAACCAATGGTTGGTCACGGTCAGGTCCACCGTCTCGCCCGGCTTGGCAACGACTCCGGGCCGGTAGAGGCGATCGGCCGGAACCTGGACGATCTCCACGTTGTTGGTGACGGCTACCAACCGTACCGCGGGGAGATCCGGATTCGCCCAGAGGACACTCGCGCGCGGACTCCGCGGTCGCGTCTTGGATCGAGCCGGCTCAAGCAGACCCTCCAGAGCGTACTGCGGAGTGTGACCCTCCCACCGGGTTTTCACGTACCGCTCGACCCGATCTCCGATCTTGCGTGCGGACTCCGGCAACTTCGTCGCGAAATTCCCCCAGATTTCCTCATCAACGAATTGGAACGCCGCGGTGGAATGCCCAAAACCCTTGAATTCCAGGGCATCCAACCTCGACCGATCGATCGGGAGGACCTTGGCCAGGGCATCGAGGAACGGTTCACCCGCCAACTCCTTCGTGATCGCCGCCACCTGATCGTCCGGGACGTCTACGGTTCTCTGCTCTCTCCCTGCCACCTTCCGGAATCCCTCGCCCCACAATCGCTCCGACTCGTCTCGTGACGGTCGCCCCCCCGCCATCGCTGCCGGCAAGAGCACCCAAAGGATCAGCCAGAGCAGTTTATTGATGCCCGTTTTCATTCGTCCTAGACCCTGGAACCGGGTGACGCCCACCTCAGCCCCTCCGGAAGAAGACCGTGTTGGCTGGGCGCCGTCACGTCCGCCCTCGGACGATCACACTTTGCAAAGTGTAATCACCCGCCGCCCCCGCCGATGGAGTGCCTCCCGGGTGTCGAAGGCGATCGCCGGAGGCCGATCGGGACGAGCTCCGCGAGTCCGAAGCTCCGGAAGGGGCGTCCTTCCAGGCGACTTAAAGATTCAGAGTGCTGAGATGAAGTCGTCCACCGAGACCCCAGCCTGCCGAAGGATGCCGGAAAGAGTTCCAGTCTTAAGCTCTCGGTGATTTGGAACGACACAACCCGAAGCGTCTCGCCGCATGACGATGTGGCTGCCGCG
>CAMCFL010000373.1 GCA_945873715.1 Akkermansia muciniphila | reverse complement strand
CTGATGCCCTATGACGAGGAGACGTTGGGATACGCGAAACTGCCCGAAACCGGGGCGATCGCGCAGTTGCAGGCGAAGATCGACCGGGGCGAAGTCACGCTGAACAAGGACGCCCGGTTCGGTTACCTGCTGTCGATCCTGCGGGAACTCAAGGTCTCCACCGCCTCCCAGATGCTGGTGTTCTCCAAGACCTCCTTCCAACGGGAACGCATCGGCCCGTCGAATCCGCGGGCCCTGTTCTTCAATGACGGCGTTTACGTGGGCTACATCCCCGGGGCGCACCTGCTCGAGTTCACCTCGGTGGATCCGAAGCTGGGCGCGGTGTTCTACACCCTGGATCAGGAAGAAAAGGGACGCCCGAAATTCGTGCGCACCGACAATTGCACCGAGTGCCATGCCTCGGCCCGCACCATGGGGATTCCAGGACATCTCGTGCGCTCCTTCCAGACCGACGAGACCGGAATGGTGGATCTGCTGACCGGGGTGGATCCGGTGAACCATCGGACGCCCCTGGCGGACCGCTGGGGCGGTTGGTACGTCACCGGCCAGCACGGGAGCCAGACCCACCGGGGGAATCTGGTGGGGAAGGAAGCCTTCGTGAAGCAGGAGAAGCAGCCCAATCACCTCGGAAACCTCGGGGAACTCTCGCGTTTCTTTGATCCGGCCAAGTATCCCCAACCCACCAGCGACATCGTCTCGCTGATGGTGATGGAACATCAGCAGCACGGGCAGAACTTCATCACCCGGGTCGGATACGAGGCACGTCTGCACCTGAGCGCCTACGGCCACGTCAACTACCTGCGGAACGCGGTGGAATCGCTGGTGAAATACTTCCTCCTCGTCGAGGAAGTCCCGCTGACCGCCGAGGTGAATGGCAATCCAGAGTTCGTCCGGGCCTTCGAGAAGGAAGGTCCCCGGGATTCGAAGGGGCGTTCGCTCCGCCAACTCGATCTGAAGACCCGGCTGTTCCGACACCGCTGCAGCTTCCTGATCCAGGGGGAAGCCTTTGCCGGAATCCCGGAGCCGATGAAGGAACGGATCTACCTGCGATTGCACGAGGTCCTCACCGGCAAGGACATGGCGGACGTCTGGAAGACCCTCACTCCCAAATCACGGCAGGAGATCCTCGAGGTCCTGCGGGAGACCCAGCCGGGCCTGCCCGAATACTGGAAGGACTGAGCCCCCCCGTTTCCGGGGCTAGACGAATCCAAGGCCCGGGCGCATCATTTCATTCATGGTTACGGCACGGTCGTCTTCTCCTTCTCGAATTTCGGGTTTCACCCTCATCGAATTGTTGGTGGTCATCGCCATCATCGCGATTCTGGCTGGCATGCTGCTCCCGGCCCTTTCCAAGGCCAAGGAACAGGCGCAGCGCACCACCTGCATCAACAACCAGAAGCAGATCATGTTGGCCTCACAGATCTATGTGACCGACAACAACGATTGGATGCCTCATCCGAACTGGGACAATGTTTCCGCGTACGCCGGATGGCTCTATCGTCCCACCTCCGGCGGTTCACCGCCCGCGATCACGAATCGCACCTTCGTCGAGCAGGGATTGCTCCGGAAGACCCTTCGCGAGGACAAGCCCTTCTTCTGCCCGCTCGACAAGACCAACACCGCCACCTTCCGCGCCCGAGGCATGAAGCTCTCCAGCTATATCATGAACGGAGCGATCTGCGGCTACAAGATCCGCCCGCAGGTCTACAAGCAGGGTCAATTCCAAGCGGACGCGATCGTCCTGTGGCAGGCGGACGAACGTTCCCCCGGCGATTTCAACGACGGATCCAGCACGCCCAACGAGAACATCACCCGACTGCACAGCCAGGGCACGACCGTCGGCGTGGTGACCGGCTCGGTGGAGTACTACAAGCGCACCAAGTTCTATCAGGAGGTCAACAATCGACCCGGCCGTCTCTGGTGTGATCCCGGCAGCCGTCGGGGCGATGGTTCCTAGTTCCAGCTCTCCCTCCCGACGCGTCATGAACACCCGAATTGTCTCCCTCTCCGCCGGTATCGCCTTGGTCCTGCTCTCCGGTTGCGGCGAGAAACCCGGCTCCGACGTCTCCGAACTGCAGCAGGCCTTCCCCAAGGAAAAGGCCGTCACTCAGCAGCAGAAGGAGGTCCAGACCCTGGTCGATAATGCGGCTGAAGCGGCCAAGAAGGGCGAGTTCGAGAAGGCGGCCGCTTCCCTGACGGTACTGCGGAGCCAGGAACAGCTCTCCGCTGCACAGCGCGCCGCCGTCCAGGACCAGATGAGCAACCTTCAGGCGGATCTCGCCGCCCGCGCCGAGGCGGGCGATGCTGCGGCCAAGCAGGCGCTGCAGGCCATCCGCGGAATGCGCGGTCGATAGGAAATCCGCCCTGCCCCGTGGAGCCCTCTCCCCGATCCTCCGCCCCGGAAACGCTCGTCGTCCGCTGTCCCCAGTGCGGTCAGCGTGGCACTTGGTTCGCTGCCAAATGGGGGCCGTTCTGCTCCCAGCGCTGTCGCCTCATTGATCTGGGCCAGTGGTTCAACGAAGAGCATCGCCTGTCCCGTCCCTTGAACGCCGCCGACTTCGCCGGCATGGAAGATCTCCCGCCCGGCACCCCTCTGGATCAACCCTCGAACGAAGAGTCGTAGGCCTCCTCCGGACCATCGATCTCAGGAGCGCCGAGCCCGACTGGACGATCTCGACGAACCGGAGGCTCGCACCCCTCCTCGGCCGCCCACTCGATTCGACCACCCCTCCTCGATCCGCCCGACCGGGCCACAAACAGGACGACACTTCATAAAGTGTGGGCGTTACCCTGGATCGGAAATCCCACCAAAACCCATCTACCACCGGGCCCGGACCGCGGGCCGGCCGCGGTCACCCTCCCCAAAAAGCGACCTCGAGACGACCCGGCACCGGACCGTCGAGTGCGATCACACTTTGGAAAGTGTGATCCACCTCTCCGCTCGGGAATCCGGGCTGGTTCCGGCCACGAGCCTCGGAGCGCCGCCCCCGACAGGACGAGCTCTGGAGGGACGAGTTCCACGCACTAGCGTCCAGTTAACGAAGCCGTAAAAGTCAGAATGTAGCCTGCGGACGGGCTTTTCGTGCCCTCCAACTTTGTTATCGATTCCGAGCTTCGCGTCCGTTCTTTGGACGGATGCCCCCATTTTCGACCGTTTTTTCCCAAATCTCCGCTGGACTTTTTGCGGCTGAGTTCTCCCGCTGCATCGACCTTTTCCCCATGCCGCGATCCTCTCGCAGCTTCACCGCCTACGACCACTTCCTCGCTCTCTGCTTCGCTCAACTCACCTATCGCGAGAGCCTTCGTGACATCGTCACGTGCCTCAACGCCAGACCCCTTCTCCAGTTCCATCTCGGCTTCCGCGGACAAATCTCCCGCACCAACCTCGCCTATGCCAATGAGCATCGCGATTGGCGCGTGTTCGAGGCGGTCGCCCAAGTGCTGATGCGCCGGGCTTCTCGCCTCTACCACGATGATCCATCCGACCGCGATCTCCCTCAGATGGCCTTCGCATTGGATTCTTCGATCATCCACCTCAGCCTGAATCTGTTTCCCTGGGCATTCTATCCCCGCTCCAAAGCGGCCGCCATGAAGCTCCACATGTTGCTTCAGATCCGGGGCAGTATCCCCGCGTGGGCGACCATCACCGAGCCAACCGAGCAGGACATGAAAATGCTCGATAATGTCCCGATTTATCCGGGTGCCTTCTACGTGATTGACCGTGGTTATCTGGATTTCAAACGACTGTTCCGCCTTCACGATCAACACGCCTTCTTCGTCGTCCGAAGCAAGAAGCACGTCCGCTTCCGGGTGATCAAATCCAGAAAGGTGGACGCGAGCTGTGGCCTACGTTGCGATCAGACCATCCGCCTGCTGAGCCCGAAGTCGCTCAAGGCTTACCCGCCGCACCTACGTCGAATTCGGATGTGGGATGAGGTGCACAAGACGCGCCTGGTATTCCTCACCAACAACTTTGAATTGGCACCCGAAGTGATCTGCCAACTCTACAAGCGGAGGTGGGCGGTGGAGCTGTTCTTCAAGTGGATCAAGCAACACCTACGGATCCGGAGTTTCTACGGCAGAAGCCCCAACGCCATCCGCTGCCAGGTCTGGACGGCGATCTGTAGTTACCTCTTGGTAGCCATCGCCAAAAAGCAGTTCGGGCTGGAAAAGAGTCTGAACGAGATTCTGCAAATCGTCAGTGTTACCGCGTTTGAGCAATCAGCTCTGACTGAGGTGCTTGCGCGAACGCCAATTTCGATCAAGTCACCAGAACCTTCGGAAACACAGGATTTGCTGAGATTTTAACTGGACGCTAGTG
>CAMCFL010000372.1 GCA_945873715.1 Akkermansia muciniphila | reverse complement strand
TGTAGGCCCGCTGCCCCCAGCGGGCGCTTCTCCCACCCCGCCGCCTGAAGAGAGACAGCCTACAGGCTCGCCCGGTTGTAGGCCCGCTGCCCCCAGCGGGCGCTTCTCCCACCGCCGCCTGAGGGCAGGCGGCCTACAAGCATTCCCGGTTGCGGGCGCCTCATTCCGACCCGGACTCAAAACAGAAGTTTTCATCCTCAGTGCTGGAATAGGAATTCGCGGCTGGTGAGCACCGACCAGAACAGGTCCTCGGCGACCTCGCGCTTCTGCTCCGGGCCGGCCGCGCGAAACACCTCGGCGAAGGCCTGTCGTTCGGAAACACGCGGCGGCCGCGACAACGCCAACCGATAGACCTCGTCCACCAACCGATCCGCGTCGAGACCGGACGCCAGCAGCTTCGCCAACCGTCCGGTCGGAGCCGACAGCTTGGTGTTGATGGTCGAGCCATTCGACAGATGCAGCGCCTGGACGAGGCTCGGCTGGTTGGATCGTTCGCACTCGCAGGTGATCTCGCGCTGGTTCCGCCCGAAGGTCTTCAGGAAGTACGATTGAACCGACGAGTCATACAACTGCACCGCCCGCGTCGTGTTGCTGTAGAACGCGGTCTTCTCCGTCGATCCATCGTTCAACAGGAGTTCGGTATAGGAATCAGGAACACCGGTGATTCCGGTCAGCGCATCGTTCATCACTTCCGCCGACAATCGCCGCGGGAAGAAACGGGAGTAATGCCGTCGATCGTCCCGGTTCTCCGGCAGGATGTCCGACGACCGCCGGTAGGTGTGCGAGACCAGGATCCGTCGCATCACCTCTTTCAAGTCATAGCGCTTCTCCACCAGATGCGCTGCCAGTGCCGCCAGCAGACGCTCGTTCGACGCGGGATTCGACGCGCGCAGGTCGTCCACCGATTCCACCAGGCCGATCCCGAGGAAATTCGCCCAGATCCGGTTCACGATCGCCCGGGCGAAATACGGATTCTCCGGAGAGGTCAACCAGTCCGCCAACACCACGCGACGATCCCGCGGATCGTCGAGGTTCATCGCTGGAGCATCGAGGGGAGCCGGCGGTTGGGGCTTGCCGGTGCGGGGTTGCACCAGATCGCCGCTCGACTCGACATAGAGCTCGCGCTTCCCGTCGCCGCTCCGCCCGTCTCCTCCCCATCCCTTGGCGCGCACCCGCGAGAAAAGGTTGGCGAACTGGTAGTACTGGTCGTTGGTCCACTTCTCGAGTGGATGATTGTGACAGCGCGCGCAGTTGATCGAGAGCGACAGGAACGCCTGGCTGACGTTCTCCGCCATCGATTCCGGATCCTGGTGCACGGCGAAGAAGTTGGATTCTCCCTCTTCCACCGACGACCCGCGGGCGGTGATCACCCTGCGGGCAAACTCGTCCCAAGGCGTGTTGTCCTCCACCCGCGCCCGGATCCAGCCGTAGTAGGCCTTCACCGCCGCAGGACGCAGCTTCGCCCCGCTCACCAACAGGATGTCGGACCACTTGTAGGCCCAGTAATCGACGAACTCCGGGGCAGCCAGCAACCGCTCCGCCAGGCGCGCGTGCTTATCCGCTCCCGGATCCTCCGCGAACTCCCGCACCTCGGCCGGCGTCGGCAGGCGGCCGAGCGTGTCCAGACTGGCTCGACGAAGAAAGGAAGCGTCCTCCGCCGCCGGCGACGGTTTGAGGTTCAATCGCTTCAATTGCTCCAGCACCAGATCATCGATGAAGTTCGCCCGCGGTGCCGCGGCGAAGACCTCCGCCGGAACCACGTTCGTGTAGGGCGAAGTGATCCGCGCGATGACAATCCGCGACGAATACCACGCCGTCACCGCCCCTTCGCCCGGTCCGATGACGCTGACCTTCCCGGTGCCATCGACCGTCGCCACGGTTTCATCCGCCGAGGTGAACTTCGCCCAGCGGGTCACGTCACGTTCCTTCCCATCCGAGAACGTCGCCCGGACCCGCAACGGCAGCGTGTCCCCGCTGCGCACCTGACGCTCACCGGGATCCACGGTCAATGCCGTGAGCCGGACGTCGTCGGGCTTCGGTCCCGGGGCTCCCTGGGCAATCCATCGCGCCAGGGTGTGGTAATCCTCCGACCCGACCTCAAACCGTTTGCCCCCCTTGTGGCGGACGGTCGCCGTCGGTTTGGTCAGCAGCAGGCTGAAGCCAGGATCGGAAGTTTCCACCCGACGTCCCTGCGCCTCGCGCGTGATGGCCAGGTGATCTGCCTCCGGATTGTAGCCGAACAACGACAGGCGGAATCCACCCTTCCCGGCCATCGCCCCATGGCAACCGCCGCCATTGCAGTTGGCCTTCGACAGGATCGGCACCACGTCATTGCGGAAGGAGACCTTCTCCGCCGCCGCCCCCAACAGCGGCAAGGGAAGGATCAGCGCGAGCACGCACCAGGACCGCCAACTCCTCCCGCCTGTAGGCCCGCTGGCCTCAGCGGGCGTTCCTCGCATCGCCGCCCGCCACTCTCGGCGCAAGAGGCGGGCGAGGACGCCCTCGGTCCCAGGGAGAGCCGCGGGCGCTGTCGTTGCCGGCATGGGTCGCTTCAATGGATTCATGGCGATCTCCCCTTCAGGTGAACAATTCCCGGATCGGTTCCGTACCCAGGTCGGTCAACGGGAACGGACGTCCGCCCGGACCCGGCAAATGCGAGGCGTGGTTGAGCCCGAGCGAATGAAAGATCGTCGCCACCAGGTCGCCGGGTTTCACCGGGCGTTCCGCCGGGAACCCGCCAATCGGATCACTGGCTCCCACCACCCGCCCGCCCTTCACCCCGCCGCCGGCGAAGTACGACGTGAAACATTGCGGCCAATGGTCGCGACCCCCGGCCGGGTTGACCTTTGGCGTCCGACCGAACTCCGAGAGGTTCGCCACCAGCGTGTCTCCGAGGAGGCCGCGCTGCGCGAGATCCTCGATCAGGGCGCTGTAGGCCTGGTCATACATCGGGCACACGATGTCCTTCATCCCCGCGATCGAGGTGAAGGGCTTCGACCCATGAATGTCCCAGGTGATCTCATCGAACACGGTGAGGAAGGTGTTGATCGTGACAAAGCGCACCCCGCTCTCCACCAGGCGACGCGCCAGCAGACAGCACTGGCCGAAGCGATTCATCCCGTACCGTTCCCGCACCGCCATCGGTTCCTTTCCCAGATCGAACGCCGTCCGGGCCTGTTCACTCGTCATGATGCGGAAGGCCGCATGGAAGTTCTCGTCCATCAAACGCGCGTCCTCGCTCGCCTCGAACTGCGCCACCGACTGCTCCACGATGTCCCGCATCTTCCTTCGTCGTTCCAACCGGTGCGCCCCGATCTGATCCGGCGGCAACAGGTCGGGCACCTTGAAATCCTTCTGCGACGGATCCGCCATCAGCGCGAACGGATCGTGCGCCTTCCCAAGGAATCCTCCCGCCTGACCGTTCGGCAGGTTGCCACCCCCACGCCCCATCAACTGCGGCAACACCACGAACGGCGGCAGATCGGTCCGACGCCCCATCAGATGCGACACCACCGAACCCACATGCGGCGTATGGATGCCGCCGGTGAAACGGCGTCCGGTCTGCATCATCTGCCATCCGGCATCGTGCACCGCCGCTCCATCATGATGACAAGAGCGTACCAGGGAAAACTGGTCGGCGATGGCCGCGTGACGCGGGAGCAATTCGGAGATTTCAAACGCGTCCGACTTCGTCCGGATCGGCTTGAACGGACCGCGGATCTCGCTGGGCGCATCGGGCTTCATGTCCCACAGATCGATGTGACTGGGGCCGCCGAGATTGAAGATCATGATGCAGGAACGTTGGTCGTTGCCGGGCTTCACCCGACCTTCCTCGCGCGCCTGCAAATACTGGGGAAGCGACAACCCGATGGCAGCCAGGGAGCCCACCTGGAGGAATTCCCTCCGCGATGCCCCCCGACCGCAGAGACGCACCCGGTCCGCGGGTGACTCGGCGAGGAAATCGAACATGGGCGGACCCTGCCACAAGCCCGGCGTGCACTGCCACTCCCAGAATGAGCCTCGTGACCTCGTCTCCTACGGGGGGGGGGAACCCCTCACTCCATGGGAACGTCCCTCGACCCACCCACGTTCCCCGCCACTCCCAAAATGCACCTGCTTCCCTCGGACCCGTAGGAGGCGACGTCAGGAGACTCTGACTTCCATTCGGACGCCACTCGGCCCACCCACGTTCCCGGCCGGATTGAAGTGAGCCTCGTTACCTCGTCTCCTACGGGGGGAGAATCCCTCACTCCACGGGAACGTCCCTCGGCCCACCCGCGTTCCCCGCCACTCCCAAAATGCACCTGCTTCCCTCGCCCCCCG
>CAMCFL010000371.1 GCA_945873715.1 Akkermansia muciniphila | reverse complement strand
AGAAGAAGACGGGGAAGTAGGTCGGTGATGGCTTCAACGCCGCCTGAAGGCAGGCGGCCTGCATCCATGACAAACTAAGGACGCCCCGGCAGGTGCAGGTCCCGTCATTTTACGTGACGGACGGAGTTGGAGTTCGATAGTTTCACGGCTTCCGGGCGGCCCCCGCATTGTAGCGCTGGCCGCCCGGTGCCTTTGAGTCATGAAGCATCTGCTCAGCCTGGAAAGTCTCCCGGCCTCCGAAATGCGTGCCATCCTGGATCGGGTCGCACACTTCAAGTCGAACCGCGCCTCGCACGGGCGTCCGCTCGCCGACCAGACCTGGGCGCTGATCTTCTCCAAGTCTTCCACGCGCACCCGCGTCAGCTTCGAAGTGGGGATCCGCGAACTGGGCGGCGACGTCATGTTCCTGAGCGCCGGCGACATCCAGTTGGGTCGCGGCGAACCGATCAAGGACACGGCGCGTGTGCTAGGCCGGATGATCCACGGGGCGGTGATCCGTACCTACGCGCAGCAGGATGTGGAGGATTTCGCCCGCTACTCCGGAATTCCGACCGTCAATGCGCTGACGGATGACGAGCATCCCTGCCAGATCCTGACCGACATCTTCACCTTCGAGGAACTGCGTCAGGAACCGATCACAGGCAAGATCGTCACCTTCATCGGCGATGCCGCCTGCAATGTTCCGGCAAGCTGGATCTTTGCGGCTGCCCGCCTGGGATTTGAACTTCGGCTTGCCGCTCCGCGTGCCTATTGGCCGTCGCCAGAGCTCCTGCGTCGGGCCGGAGCAGGTCCCGAGGCCGACTGGACCTCTCATCCGGGAACGGTCACCGAACGGATGCAGGTGGGTGCTGGGATGGTTGAATTGATCGAGGACGTCCGGTTGGCGGCGCGGAAGGCCGATGTCCTCTACACGGATGTCTGGATCTCGATGGGGAAGGAAGCCGAGGCCGCCCAGCGGATCGCCGACCTGTCCGGTTACCAGATCAACGCGGGACTCGTGGCCTTGGCAAAACCGGGAGTGCTGGTGATGCACTGCCTGCCCGCCTATCGGGGGAAGGAGATCGACGAGGAAACGCTGGAGGCGCACGCTTCAACCATCTTCACCGAGGCGGAGAACCGGCTGCACACCCAGAAGGCCATCCTTGACTGGATGGTACGTTAGCCCGGATCAGGACACTTCATTCTCTCCATCGAGATCAGGGAACTCGTACACGTAGATGTCGTGCGGAAGTTGCCCTGGATCCACCTTTTTCACCTGTTTGAGGTAACCGGTGTGGATGTCGTAGATCCAGCCGTGAAGCATGGGACGTCCCTTGGTCTTCCAGGCGCGTTGGACGAAGGAAAGTTCCGCCAGATGGTTGACCTGCTCGGTGACATTCAACTCGATCAACCGCTCGTTGCGCTGCTGCTCGTCGGCAATGGCATCCAGTTCCTCGGCATGCAGGCGATAGACATCCTTGATGTGCCGCAGCCATTTGTTGATGAGTCCCAGATGCTGACGTGACAGGGCGGTCTTCACGCCACCACAGCCGTAGTGCCCACAGACGATGATGTCGCTCACCCCGAGCACCTCGACCGCATACTGCACCACGCTGAGCATGTTGAAGTCGGTATGGATCACCAGGTTGGCGATGTTGCGGTGAACGAAGATGTCGCCCGGTTCGACCCCGGTGATCTCCTCTGCCGGCACCCGACTGTCGGAACATCCGATCCAGAGGAACTGAGGCTTCTGGGAGAGCGAATGGCGGGTAAAAAAATCCGGACGGACGTTGAGCTTGTCCTCGACCCAAGCCTTGTTGTTGAGAAGCAGGCGACGGTAATTTTCCATGGTGAAGGTGGGGGTGGAGGTTCAGCGACGGATGGCTTCCTTGCCAAGCACGTCATGGTACTCCATTTCGATCTTCCGGAAGCGCGCGGAAATTTCGAACTCCTCGAGGGTCTCATAGACGTCCCGGTCCACGTAGAGTGCCTTGGTGCCGTTGACGACCAAGCGTGAGCCGTCGGGCACTTCACGGAGGCGCCGTTTGAGTTCCTGCTTGTTCACGAAGGACATGTCCTTGTTGAAGCGGAGCATCCAATCGCGTCCATCCCGGACCAGCGTTACCGCGGCGTGGTTGTTGGAGCGCATGACAAAGAAGATGCCCACCAGCAGGCCGCAGGCGATGCCCTTCAGGAGGTCCGTTGCGACGATCGCGACGACGGTCACCGCGAAAGGCAGGAACTGGGGAATCCCCTGCCGCCACATCTGAACCATGACCTTGGCGGAGGCCAACTTGTAACCCACCGCGATCAGGATGGCGGCCAAGGCGGCGAGAGGGATGTGATTGAGCCAACGGGAAAGGAAGAGGACCGCAACGAGGAGCATCGCCCCATGGACCAGGGTGGCGACACGGGTTCGGGCTCCGGCATAGACATTGGCCGAACTCCGCACGATGACGGAGGTGATGGGAAGACCGCCGATCAGGCCCGACACCAGATTTCCCACTCCCTGAGCCCGCAGTTCACGATTTGGGTCAGACAAGCGCTTCTCGGGATCCAGCTTGTCGGTGGCCTCCAGGCAGAGAAGCGTTTCGAGACTTCCGACGATGGCAATGGTCGCCGCCGTGACCCAGACGGCTCCGCGGGTGATGTCGGTAAAGCGGGGAAACTTGAAGAGGGAGAAAAACTCGCCGGCCGAGCTGACCAGCGGCAGTTGAACCAATTGTTCCCGCGCCTGGGTCAGCGCCCAGCCCGGACGCCACAGGATCAATGCCTCATTGATCAGGGTGCCCAGGACTACCACCACCAAGGCCGGGGGAATCAGGCCCGCCCAGCGGAAGCGCCGAACCTGACGACTTTCCCAGACGAGCAGGATCCCGAGGGAAACGAGGGCGATCAGGATGGCTCCCGGACTGGCTGCCTGGATGGACGCCCAGATCTCGGTAAACGTATTGAGCTCGTCCTTCTGGAGAAACGACTCGTCGCCCTCGAAATCCCGGTCATCGCCCATGGCATGCGGGAGTTGCTTGAGGATCAGGACCAATCCGATGGCAGCGAGCATGCCCTTGATCACCGAGTTCGGGATGAAATCCCCGATTCCTCCGGCCCGGACCATCCCAAGCCCGTATTGGATGAGTCCGGAAAGGACCACCGCCAGGGCAAACGTCTCGTAGGCACCCAGTTTTTGAATGGCACTCAGGACGATCACCGCGAGCCCGGCGGCGGGTCCACTGACGGAAAGCTCTGAGCCTGACAGGGCCCCGACGATCATTCCTCCCACAATTCCGGCGACGATGCCGGAGAGGAGCGGAGCGCCGGAGGCAAGGGCGATGCCGAGGCACAGTGGGAGGGCGACCAGAAAGACCACCAGACCCGCGGGCAGATCGCGTTGCAGGGAGGCGGTCGATGGCCAGCGCATTCGCTGGGGAGACGTTGAATGATCCATGAGGAGGAACGAAGCAAAGACGCTTCCTAGTGACGATCAAACTGTCAAACGGTGATCCCAACAATTCCTGACTTTAAAGGGGAGTCGGCCACCCCAATCACCGACTCGACTCCCGCCCGGGTCTGGGTACCTTCCTCCCGTCATGGAAATTGAAACGCCCGCTCCGCTCCCGGCCTCCAAACGGGTCAATCTCCGTCGTCCCGGTGTGATGGAAGCGGTCGCCGCCCAGGTGGTGGCCCATTACCGCAGCGAACTGGTGGAAAGAATCCGGGCTCAGGGTGGCCAATTGTCGCACGCCGGTCTGACCATCAAACTCGCGAAGGAGTTTGGATTCTGCTACGGCGTCGAACGGGCCATCGACCTGGCCTACGCGGCGCGGCGCTGCTTTCCGGCACCCGCACGGATCTTTCTCCTCGGAGAGATCATCCACAACCCCGAGGTCAACGATCAGATCCGCAATCTTGGGATCGTCTCGATCTCCCCCAAGCCGGATGACGCAGAACTTTCCCGCCTGGCGCTCGGCCCCGACGACGTGGTCCTGATCCCGGCGTTTGGCACCGAGGTGGCGACCCGTCGCCGGATCGAGGAGCAGGGATGCCAGACGGTGGACACGACCTGCGGAGACGTCATGAGCGTCTGGAAACGGGTCCGAAGCTACAGCAAGGATGGCGTGACGAGCATCATCCACGGCAAGGCGCGGCACGAGGAGACCAAGGCGACCACCTCCCAGGCCACCGCTTATGGAACAGGGCACTACATGGTGGTGTTCGACCTCTCGGAAACGGACGAGGTCTGCCGGTACATCGAACACGGCGGAGACCGGGCCGCCTTCCTCGAACGTTTCAAGGGAGCCTACTCGCCGGGGTTCGATCCCGATCTCCATCTGGTCACGGTGGGCGTTGCCAACC
>CAMCFL010000370.1 GCA_945873715.1 Akkermansia muciniphila | reverse complement strand
CCGTCAGAAATGTCTCGGCACCCGATCCCCATACCAGGAAATCGTTGGCGATCCGATGAGCAGTGTCGAAAATGCTGGTGCGCCCCGACATCGTATCGTCGACCAAGATCTTCTCAAATCGCTTCGCCAAAAATGCACCCGACAGGAGGACGGCACTTCCCACCGCTCCGATGAACATCACACCCAGTGCAATCCGAGGGGCGATCCCCTTCATCGAGCGACCGAGAAGCCCAAGAGCGAATACCAACTCGACAATCGAAACCACCACTCCACCGCGACTGCCGGCAACTACGACCCCGCCCACCATCAGGGCGACACAGAATAGAAGCATCGGGTAAGCGTGCCCGCCCGCCCGCGATGGCTTCTCCGTTGGTCGATGCGCCTCGACGCGAAGCGACCACCAAATACCCAGCACAAGTGGCCAGACCAGATTCAGATACTGGGCAGCGTTTGCGCGATAGGGGAAGGATCCGAAAATGATGGGATTCCCAGCTCCTCGAACCGGAATCATCCACAATAACTCATTCGCTCCATCGAGCCGATGCAGGATCCCAACAAGCGCCATTAGCGCTGCATTGACGGCTAGGGTCCAACCCAGCCAGCGGAGGCGATCCGGGACGCGTCCGGCATCGTTCTGGTCGCGTCCGTCTTCCTCCCGGTGCCGTTCACTGCGGGATTTGATCCGGAGCCAGTCGCGCATGGCCCAGAAGACCCCGGCGAAGGCGAGGTAGCGGAAGAACGCCTTGCGGGTTGCCGCCAGGTCGTAGGTGGTGGGCAACCATTCCACGATGTCCCGGTAGAGGAACTCGACGCCGGAATCGCTCCAGCTCACCTCGGCCCGGGCATTCCACAGGCTGATCCCCACCTGCAACAGCAGGAAGACC
Organism: Akkermansia muciniphila; assembly: GCA_945873715.1. Lineage (GTDB taxonomy): Bacteria > Verrucomicrobiota > Verrucomicrobiia > Limisphaerales > UBA9464 > UBA6176. The sequence goes on along the minus strand of CAMCFL010000370.1, from coordinate 3,456 downwards.
GTCAGCCCCCCCATGGCCCACACCGGCCATCGGGATTCCCCGCCTTCGCGACGCCATCGGACCGGCTCAAAACCGGTGAAGCGCACGAGGAGCCACTTGCCGACCAGGAGTCCACCCAGGGTCCAACCGGTCACGATCATCACCCACGAGCTCCATTGCAGGGTCCCGCCCGCGCCCCAGGGAGCGAAGACGAGGAGGAAGAGGAGCAACGCCCCGGAGGCCGTGTCCAGCCGCCGATGCCAACGCCGTCCCACTGAAGCGAAGCCGCGCCGTTCCATGAATGGGCCGAAGCCTGACCGGGGCCGGGGGGTTTGTCATTCCGGGATCTTGTGTGGGTGTGGAGTCCCAGACACCGGAGGTGTCCCGGAAGGTAGCCGGCGGTCGCCAGACCGCCGGTCCGCAGGTCGATGCGTTCATCGACCCCGGAGGGATCGCGGAACAGGTTCCGACGTCCAACGCAGTACCGGCGGCCCGCCGGTACGGATCTTCTCTACGTCTCTGCGCCTCTGCGGGAGAAGCCGGTTTGCGGGTTTGCGTCCCTCTCCGCAATCGAACCTGCGTGCTGGGGTTGGGCGTGTGCGACCCCGCCGGGGTCGTTGGGCTCATGGGACCGACAATCCGGCGGTCATTCGACCGCCGGCTACCCTCCAGGACGCCTCCGGCGTCCGGGCACCGAACCGGCTTCGGACGGGGGATCGCCGCGGAGAAGCGGGGAGAGGCAGGGTTGACCGTCAAACAATTGTCCGTCAGTGTGACGGACATGCGGGTTACATCACGGGATTTCCAACGGGACTTTGCGAGAATGAAGGAGCGGGCCCGCTCCGGTGAGACCATTCTGGTGACGTCGGGGGCGGAGGAATTCTGCTTTCAGGTGCAACCGACCCGCACCTGGCAGGGGGCACTGAAGGGCAAAGGGCGGATCAAAGGGGATCTCTTCAGCACCGGTCTCAAGTGGGAGGCGTCGCGTTGAACTTCCTGCTCGATACCCACACATGGATCCAGCGAGTGCTGGGAGAACCCTTGCCAGCAACCGTGGAAAAGGTGCTGGAAGAGGCGGCTATTCTGGCCTTGGCGGATATTTCCCTCTGGGAAGCGGCAAAGCTGGTCGAACTGGGGCGGCTCGAGATCGACGTTTCGCTGGAAGAGTTTTACCGCTGCGCCCTTTCACCCGAGATCCGGATCCTGCCGATCACACCCGCCATTGCCACCAAGGCGTCGGAGTTGGAGGCTCTCGGATTCCACAAGGATCCGGCTGACCAACTGATTGTCGCGACCGCCTTGGTTCACGGTCTCCGCCTGATCAGCGACGACTCCCGCATCCGCCAGTGGGGTCAAGTTCCTCTCCTATGGCGAACGTCACGGGGTTAGGGCACGATGCGCCCATGAAACGCCTCCTCCTGCTGGTCGCGATGGTTGCTGCGCTGGGCGTGCTCTGTGGCTGTCGCTCGTTTGAATCCGACTGGAATGCGGCCACCGCGCCGGCTGGCCTCACCGGCCGTTGGGTCGGAACGTGGCAGAACACCAACAACACCCATTCAGGACCGCTCCGGGCGGTGATCACACAGCAGGACACGAATCATTTCTCCGCCCGTTTCCATGCTGGCTGGGGCAAACGTTCGGGCTCCTTCAAGACCCGGCTTTCGGGCACCTGGCAGGCCGACACCTTTGAGTTCACCGGAAAACGCCGGATCCTCGGAGTGCCGATCCGTACCACGGGAACCGCCACGGCGACCCGGCTCGATTCCGGATACGACAGTCCCTTCGATCAGGGAACGTTCACCCTGCGGCGGGAATGGTAGGCCCGCTGCCCTCAGCGGGCGTTGCTCCATCGCCGCCTGAGGGCAGGCGGCCTTCAGACAGGACCCACCCCGGAATGCACCCTGCACCCGCCAATCCACGGTCCAGATTGACCAAGCGGAGTTGAAGACAGCGACCACCCATCCGAGTCCACCCTGTGCTGCACACCATGAGAGTTCCTCCGCTCAAGACGATCTTTACATTCCTGGGCTCGGCTCTGGGGCTGACGCTTTTCCTGACGGCCTCCTCCCTGCTGGGGGCGGAACCCACCGCGGCCGAGCCAAGCCCCGGTTCGGGCTTCTCCTGGGCGCGGTTCCTGGCCCCATTCCACATGGTGGTCCTGCACCTGCCGATCGGGTTCATCAGCATGGTCACGGCACTCGAACTGTGGACGTGGTGGAAACCCTCCGCGGAACGTCGTGCGGTCATCCAGTTCGGAATGCTCCTCGCCGTGGGCGCGACGGCGGCGACCATGCTCTTTGGCTACCTGCGGGCTTCCGGCGGCGGTTACGACGAACTGACCCTCGGCCGGCATCGTGGATGGGGCATCGCCGCCGGGGCGTTGATCCTGGTGTCCTGGGCGCTGCACTGGGTGACGCTTCGACATCCGGCGCGGGGCGGGTTGGTGGCCTTCCGCACCCTGCTCTTCACCGGGTTCCTCTGTCTCTCGGTGGCCGGGCATCACGGGGGCAGCCTGACCCACGGCAGCACCTTCCTCACCGAGAACGCGCCGGCCGCAGTACGGGGGTTCCTCGGCATGACCCCGGATTTTGCCGGGGCCACGACCGAGGCCGGCTCCACTGCCGGATATGAGACCGTCCGCGTCTCATTGGAAAAGAAGTGCTTCGTCTGTCACGGACCCGAGAAACAGAAGGGGAAGCTCCGCCTCGACGATCGGGCCCTGGCGCTCAAGGGCGGTGCCAGCGGTCGGCCGGCCCTCACGCCGGGCGATCCCGGACGCTCGGAGATCATCCGGGCGTCGCTCCTGCCGAAGGACCACGACGAAGCCATGCCACCGGAAGGCAAGGAGCCGTTGACCGAAGTGGAGATCGCCACGTTGATCCGCTGGATCCAGGAAGGCGCGAGCTATTGAGGCTGGGGGCGTGATTCACAACCACGGCGCAACGGACACCACGTAGAGAAAGGAAACAGTCCGGACGTGGCTACCGTGGCTTCGTGGTGGTTCAATCCGGTCGTGGCAGGAGACGTGATTCACAACCACGGCGCGACGAACACCACGTAGCGGAATGAACCGGACCGGTCGTGGCTGCCGTTGCTTCGTCGTTGTTCAAACCGACCGTCGCCGGAAGCAGGGTTTACAACCACGCCGCCACGGACACCACGTGAAGGAATGAACCGGACCGGTCGTGGCTGCCGTCGCTTCGTCGTTGTTCAAACCGACCGTCGCCGGAAGCGGGGTTCACAACCACGCCGCCACGGACACCACGTAGCGGAATGAACTGGACCGGTCGTGGCTGCCGTTGCTTCGTCGTTGTTCAAACCGACCGTCGCCAGAAGCAGGGTTTACAACCACGGCGCAACGGACACCACGTAGCGGAATGAACCGGACCGGTCGTGGCTGCCGTTGCTTCGTCGTTGTTCAAACCGCCTGGCTCGGTCTTCTGCTGGCGTTGATGTTCGCCCCCGTCGCCGAGGCGG
>CAMCFL010000369.1 GCA_945873715.1 Akkermansia muciniphila | reverse complement strand
CCCTGCCGGCGACCGTGGAGACCCGGGGCCTGCCCCCTGCCCTGCAACGAAGGGCGATTCCAGAGGCAACCGGATCGGCGCGCCCCCCGAAACCCAGCCCGGTCTTCCGACCCGGGGAGATTGCCGCCTTGCTCGACCCGATCTTTCGTCCGGCCGTCCCCGGTGACACGGCCGATCCGAAGGTGACTGCCTTCCCCGGCTTACCACCCGGAATGGCCGGGAACGTCCCCACCGGGGCAGAAGCCTCGACCGGTACCGATCCCGGGCAACCGGTCGGGGTCCGCTGCGAATGGGTGCAGGGCCGGGTGACGATGGCCTCGGGCCCCTGGTGTTCCTCCGGCAACTGGTGGGATGAACACGCCTGGGTCCGGACGGAATGGGACGTGTCGGTCCGCGGAACCGTGCCCGTACGACTGGCGTGGGACGGAACCGAGTGGCGGGTGGAAGCGGTGTTGGACTGAGGGGGAGTTGCCGGAGCTAAGTCCCCAGTTCCCAGAGGCCAGAGGCCCTTTGCCCCCGTACGGAGTCCCGTGCTCGGTCCGACCTCCGCTTCTCCGCTCCTCCGCGGCGATTCCCTGTCCGAAGCGGGTCCGGTGTCCGGACGCCGGAGGCGTCCCGGAATTTAGCCGGCGGTCGCCCGACCGCCGGATTGGCGATCCCAGGAGCCCATCGACCCCGGAGGGGGTCGCGCCTCCCCTGCTCCGCACCCGCAGTCTCACCACCGATCGCGGGGCGTCAGCCACCGCTTTGGCCGCAGGATGTCCGAAACCCGTGGCACTCCTGCGTTCCGTCCGCGTACAGGGTTCAACTCTCGTGGCGCGGACGACAACTCAGGAGGATTCGTCGATCCACGGTGGGAAGTAGCGGGCGAAAGCGGCAGCTGACGCTGCACGCACTCCAGGACGCTCCCGCGCTCAACGTCGGCTCTGGTCCCGATTTGGTTCAAGGACCTGCCTCGTTCGATCTCCGCTTCTCCGCTCCTCCGCGGCCATCCCCCGCCCCACTCACAGCACTGCCAGAACCTCGGCGGCGTGTTCCTCCGGTTTCACCTCCGGCCAGATGTGGGCGATCGTTCCGTCCGGCCCGATATGGAAGGTGACCCGATGGGTGCCCAGGTACTTGCGTCCCATGAAGGATTTCTCCCCCCACACCCCATAGGCCTGCACCAGTTCCTTCTTTTCGTCGGACAACAAGGGGAATGGCAGGGTGAACTTGTCGGTGAACTTCACGTGGGCCTTCACCGGGTCGGTGCTCGCGCCAAAGATCAGCGCCCCCTTCTGGCGGAACTGCGCGTAGGCGTCCCGGAATGCACAGGCTTCCTTGGTGCAGCCGGGGGTATCGTCCTTGGGATAGAAATAGACGATGACATGTTTGCCCCGCAGTTGGGACAGGCGGACGACGGTTCCGTCCGTCTGCGGCACCGCAAACTCCGGTGCCACATCGCCCACCTTCAGGGTCAGTTCGACTTTTTTTGCCATGGGAAAGGTTTGATCATTCGCCGCCTGAGGGCAGGCGGCGACAACGTCCTCAAGATGTACCCCGGGACATCCGCAGCGCAACGGAGAGAGTTTCGATCCATCCTCCGCGGGTGGGTGTCGAGTTGGCCGGTGATCAAGGGCCTGTCCGCCAGCGGCGACAGGGACGGCTGGTTCCGGGCAGTGTGCCGTGCTCGTTCCAAACCGGACCCTGATGGGCCTGATGACCTCGACGCCTCGCACGACGTCAGGAGACCCTGACTTCCATTCGAATGCACCCCGGCCCACGGACGTCCCCAGCCCGATTGAAGTGAGCCTCCTTACGTCGTCTCCTACGGGTTGGAGGGGAGCCTCGCTCCCTGGGGACGCACCACGTCCCAACCACGTCCCAACCACGTCCCCCGCCACTCCCGGAGTGGACCTGCTTCCATTGGCACCCCGTAGGAGACGACGTCAGGAGACTCTGACTTCCATTCGGACGCACCCCGGCCCACGGACGTCCCCAGCCCGATTGAAGTGAGCCTCCTTACGTCGTCTCCTACGGGTTGGAGGTTCTCGCCCAAGTCAGTCAATGCCCTCCATCGACCACCCGGTCCAGGGCGGCGAGGACGGCCATGCCGGTGCGTTGTTCCATGTTCCAGCCGCCATGGGTCTGGATCTGTTCTTTGACGGCTGGCACGGCATTCGCCGGGGCAACCATGTACCGGGCCACGTGGGGTGCGAGCATCGACAGGTCATTCAGGTGATCGCCGGCGGCGAGGGTGTGGTCCGGGCTGATTCCCAGGATCCGCTGCAGTTCCCCCAAGGCGGTGCCCTTGCTGTAACCGATGTGACTGAACCGCACGTAGACGTCATTGCGGACGATCGCGACCTGCGGCCGGCCTGCGGCGAAGGCTGCGAGTTCCGCCTCGATCGCATCCATCTGCGGATTGTTGCGGGCGATGGCGCAGAGCGGCGACCACGGATCGTCGTAGAAGGTCGCGTCGTAGCGCGACTGCAACCCTTCGAGCAGATCGGGCAATTCCCCGGCCAGGTCGGCGAACAGCCGGGCATGATCGTGGTTGCACCGGGTGTTCCAGGGTTCCACCGGCACATAATGGCCGCGGTCGTTCCGGAAGATCTCCCGTTCAACGAGAATCAGGTAGTCCGGTCGCACCCGGACCCGGGAACGCGCCAGCGATTCCATGAGGCTGGCCATCTCGCGACCGGTATTGATCACCCAGGTCGCACCCGATGCCTGCAACTCCCCCAGACGTCGTTCGAGGGCTTCCGGAATCGGTGCATCGGCGAAGTCCTCGTGGATCGTCCCATCGAAGTCCGTCGATATCAGTTTCAGTGTGCCCCCGCTCATTGGCGGCAGTGTGAGCTGGGAAGTTTCCAGATGCCAGAACCCAGCACGCAGATCCCTGCCAGAACACCCGAGCGGCCGGGGACGGTCGCGGTCCCAGGGCCCTCCCGGGACCGCGGGCGTCCTCGCCCGCCTCTCTTTTCCCTGCCCACCAGGCGGCTGGGATCTGGCAACTGGGCTCTGGGTTCTTTCGCCGGGGTTCTTGGTTCTTTCGCCAGGCTTCTGGGAACTCCCAACTGGCAACTTCCAACGGCCCGGCCCGATACTCCCACCCGAATGAATCACTCCGTGAGGTTCCGCCACGGGACTCCGACAAGGCCGACTCCGTGACTCCCTCCGTTGCGATCGCGGTCTCGGGGTTGGGTCGCATCCGGCGTGGATCGGAGACCTGGGCCACGGACCTTGCGGAGGCCCTCCACCGCCGTGGAGAACCGGTCCGGGTGTCTGGATCGGCCGCGGTGCCGACGCAGGCACCGCTGACCCGATTGTGGGCGGTCTCACGGACCTCGCCGCTGATCCGGTGGCTGTCCCCGCGCCATCGATACCTGATTGAACAGCGCACCTTTACGCGGTCCCTCATCCGGCAGTTGCGGCGGGATCCGCCGGCGATCGTTCACCTGACGGATCCGCAGGTGGCCTGGTGGGTTCGCCAGGCCTTCCGCGGCCAGGGGCCCGCGGTGTTCTACATGGACGGCCTGATGCTCGGGCCGGACTGGAACTGGCGTTTCGACCACGTACAGGTCCTCGCACCGGAATACCTCCGCGCGGCACAGGAAGCGGGCCGCGAAACCGACGGCTGGCGGGTGATCCCGCACTTCATCGAACCCTCCCAGTTCCAGGCAACCGGCGACCGGCGTGCCGATCGGGCCCGCTACGCCGGCGACGTTCCCCCAACCACCCCGGTGGTGCTGGCGGTCGGGGACTTCGCCCGGGGCAGCTCCAAGCGACTGCATTTCATCGTCGGCGAGATTGCCCGCATCCCCGTCGAACGAAGGCCGCACCTGCTGTTGGTGGGCAACGCCACTCCGTCGGAACATCAGGAGATGATCCGGTTCGCCGAGGGCCATCTTGGAGCCGGCGTCCGGCTCCATGCCTCCCTGCCCCGGACCGAGATGGCCGCGATCTACCGGGCTGCGGACCTCTTCGTGCATGCCGCGTTGAAGGAACCGTTTGGGATCGTCCTGCTGGAGGCCATGGCCACCGGACTGCCCGTGATCGGGCACCGGTTTCCCGTCACGGCGTGGATCATTGGGGACGGCGGCGTGACCGGTGATCTCAGCGAAGAGGGGCAACTCGCCAACCTTCTGATGCCGTTGGCAGCGGACGCGGAACGAATCCGGACTCTCGGAGCCCAGGCGCGGAGGCGGGTGGGCGAACATTTTTCCACGGCGGCCGTGCTTCCGCTCTACCAGGAGGCCTACGCGGAAATCGCGGGGGCGGGGAAATGAGGGAAGGGGTAGTCCAAGGGTGGATCGGAACCGTTTCGAGGGAGGCGGATGGAAGATTTCAGATTCAAGATTCAAGTCGTCG
>CAMCFL010000368.1 GCA_945873715.1 Akkermansia muciniphila | reverse complement strand
CCTCGACGTGATGGATCCGCAGCCGCTCCTGGCCGCCGGTCGCGTGGGTGTGCGATCCTGGGGTGCGGCCCTCAGCGTGGATGATCTGGTGATTCAAGCCGGCGGCGTCGACTTCCCGCCGGTTTTCGAGGAACAATTGGGCCCGCCGGAGCAGCGTGCCCTGGAGGCGTTCTGCCTGCTCCTGCTCAACCTCAACGAGGTCGTCTACATCGATTGATCGTGAAAGACCGCACTACAAACTGGAATCCCTGCGCTGGAACCCGCCGTGAATTCCTCTGGCAGATGGGCGCGGGCTTCACCGGTCTCGCCCTGACCGGGTTGCTGGATCGGGAGGGGTTCTTTGGATCGAAGGCGTTGGCTGCGGAACCGCTCATCACCCCGATGACCCCGCGCATCGCCCACCTGCCGGTGCGGGCGAAGTCCTGCATCTTCCTGTTCATGTATGGCGGGCCTTCGCAGATGGACCTGTTCGACTACAAACCCGAGTTGCAAAAGCGCCACGGCCAGACCGCCAATCTCGAACAACGGCGTCGCAACGTCTCCGCCGGAAAGCTGTTGGGATCGAAGCGTGTCTTTCGCCAGCACGGCCAGTCCGGTCAATGGTGCTCGGACGCTCTGCCCCATCTCGCGACCCAGATGGACAAACTCGCCGTCATCAAGTCGCTCTATTCCGACAGCTTTGCCCATGGCTCCGCCATGCTGCAGATGAACAGCGGCCGCATCATCCAGGGATATCCGTCGGTGGGATCGTGGCTCAGCTACGGCCTCGGTTCGATGAACCAGAACCTTCCCGGCTACGTGGTGATGCTCGACCCGCGGGGAGGACCGATCAGTGGCGCGGCAAACTGGTCGAGTGGTTTCATGCCTGCCGCCTATCAGGGCACCGTCTTCCGCGCCAGCGGCCAGCCCATCCTCAATCTCGATTCCGCCTCGGGCCTGACGCCTCCCATGCAGCGGGACCTCATCAGCACCGCCAACGCACTCAACGCAGAACACCTGGCGAAACGGCCCGGCTACTCGGAACTCCAGGCGCGGATTGCCAGCTACGAACTCGCCTTCCAGCTTCAGACCACCGCCCCTGAGGCGCTGGATCTCACCTCCGAAACCGAGGCAACCAAGGAAATGTACGGGTTGAACGATCCGAGGAACGATCATCCGATCGCGCTCGGCCCCGCCCCCTTTGGACGCCAGTGCCTGGTCGCCCGGCGTTTGGTCGAACGGGGTGTAAGATTCGTTCAGATCTACCACGGCGGCGGTCACCAACAGCAGAACTGGGATGCGCACAACGGCGTGGAGGAGAACCTGAAGATCCATTGTCCCGAGATCGACAAACCCATCACGGCTCTGCTTCGCGATCTCGAACAACGCGGGATGCTGGATGAAACCCTGGTCGTCTGGGGTGGGGAATTCGGGCGTCAGGCGCTGGTCCAGGGGGCAGGGGACGGACGCGACCACAACCCCAAAGGCTTTACCTATTGGCTCGCCGGGGGCGGCGTCAAAGGAGGCACAAGCTATGGCGAAACCGATGAGTTGGGTCACGAGGCCGCCGTGGACAAACATCATCTCCGCGACCTGCACGCGACCATCCTCCACCTGATGGGACTGGATCACCGCAAGCTCACCTACTTCTACGGTGGGCTGGAACAGAAGCTCACGGGCGTGATCGAACCGGAGGTCATCCGCGGCATTTTGGGCTGAGACGGTTGTAGGCCCGCTGCCCTCAGCGGGCGGTTCCTCATCGCCGCCTGAGGGCAGGCGGCCTACATCCATGACCCACTCAGGATGCGCCTGCATCCGAGCTGCCCGGGCTCAGGCCATTGCTTCTGAATCCACTCGTTTACCTCCGACTGGAAGTGCGGGCGAGGATCCAGGCGAGGTCTGGATTCCCTGGACTGGAGAAGTTCAGCGGGATTTCAAAGCCGCGGAAGGCGGGCATCGTCCGGTTGTCCTGCCACGCGTGCAGTTCGGTGTGGCCGTCGGCAAACGAGATCGTACCCGCCCGGTCATGGTGGGATCCTGGCACATCCACGAGGTTGTCGAAATTTGGAAGACTGATCGCGAAACTGCCGTCATTGATGCTGCCGGGGTGCTCGTCGAGGAACACCAACGCCTCGGACGGTGCTGGGTTCACGATGTCGTGGATCCGGGTGAACGTATAATACGACGGACTCACCCAGCCAGATTCGCCCGCCATGGCCGAACTGATGGCGTAGCTGCGGACGCGGGGGATCGACGTCCGAACTCCATCCACCAACGGACCCATTGCCACCTGACTGGGATCGGCCGGGCATCGGTAGAGCCGGGCATCGGCGGTGTACGGGCCGAGTTGTGCGTACCTCGGATCCAGCAGGTACAGCGTATTGGTGTTGTCGGTCGAGCTGATCAGTTGCACCCAGCCCGACACCCAATTGACGTTTCCTCCCGCTGCACGTGGGAGTGATCCGTCGTTGTCGGTCGCGAATTGAGTCCAGGCCCTCTGGAGGCGGTTGAGGTTGCCGGCGCACAGGGCGGCGCGGCCCTGCACCTGCGTGTTGGCCAGGGCGGGCAGCAACAGCCCACCGAGCAACGTCAGCGCGCAGCAGGTCGCGAGGGCATCGATCCGGCTGAACGCCTGCCGGGCAGGGGAGTCATGATGGGTCGTTTTCATGGATGGGATGGGGAAAGGTTCGGATGTCGGATGTCAGGGTTTCGTCAGGACACGGAAAAAGCGGTGGCTCGCCTCCCGGGTGTTCACCCGGAAGCTGCCGGTGCCGCCTGCGGGCTGGAGGTTGGCGGACAGCACCTGCCAGGTGGAGTTGCCGAGATCATCGATTCCCAGGACATCGTAGCTGCGACCCGCGGCCGCAGGCCATTGGAGGACTGTGATCCCGTCGGGATCGGGCTCCACCAGTACCAAGGTGATCGGAGCATCCTGCCGCTTGGGGTCGGTCCCGGCGAGGAACTCGTCCCGGTCGGAGAGTCCGTCCTGGTCCCAGTCGTCGCCACCGGTGCGCGCTTGATCACCGAACCACTTCCATTCCCATGCGTCGTCCATTCCATCGCCGTCGAGATCGGACGTCAGGCTCGGCGGCAGGGCGAAGGCCAACAGGGGCGGGTTGGCTTGATGGAGGTGTGCTGGGCTGTCCACGGTCAGACTGCGGAAGAGAAGCGTGACGTCATCTGGACCCCAGAACGGGGCGCCGGGGTAGGCACCCTGACCTGGGCCGCGATGGATGCAGGCAACCCGCCAGAGCAGGTTGGATTCGAGGTCGCGGAGGTACAGGTTGTCCCCCGAGACCGTGCCCGGCATCAGGTCCGGTGCCCGGCTCCGGAACACGATGAATCGGCCATTGGGGCTGAATTGAGGTGCAGAGGCTGGCGCGTTTCCGACTCCGGTTCCAAGGCGGTTTCCGGACACAAGCCGGACCGGACCGGCCGGCATTTCAAAGACGTACACGTCGTTGGTCGCGTTGGTATCGCGTGGATCGAGTGATCGGGACGAGATGAAGGCCACGCGACGCCCGTCGTTGCTGAGGGCGACGTCGGTGCGGTTGAGGTTCACCGTGGCGCTGCCGGTAGGCAGCACCGTGCCCGCAGTGACATTGGTCCAGGCCTGTCGATCGAACACGTGCAACGGTTGCCCGGAGGTGTTGAGAATATAGGCGGTGAATCGTCCGTCGGGCGTGACGGCCGGTCGCGAGAGCACGGGACCATGGGAGAAGTGGCGGTTGGCGACGGTATCGGAGACGAACAATGCGACTCCAGGCGGCGCTGTGTGCAGGTAGGTGGCGACGGGAGAATCACTGACGTGGAGGGGAATGATGGTTTTTTGGAACTGGTTGCTGAACGCGTTGACCACCCGGACCAATTTACCGGTCCGCCACTGACGCAGGTAGAGGTTCGGTCCAAACGTTGACTCAGGCACCAGGTCCCGCGCGGGACTCAAGAAGCCGACCCATTCGCCGTCGTGGCTGAGCAACGGCGCCGATGCGCTTGAAGAAGAGCTGGCAGTCGTTGCACCGAAGCGGTTGGAGCTCACCAGGACGGTTCCTCCGGCGTTGAGATCGCGCACGAACACATCGTCGTTCCGGTTGGCATCCAATGGGGCGAGGTCGGCTGAATTGGAGACGAACGCCACGATCCGGCCGTCGCCCGAAATCGCGGGTGAGCGGGACGAGCGTGCAGCAGCGCCGCCATTCGTGTTCACGCTGGCAAGCGTCCACGTCCCGGCCGTGCGGTCCCACAGGTAGACGTCCCAGACGCGGTTCGTGTCTTGCGCACTCAGGCTCGCGGAGGTGACCACGGCCATGCGGGAGCGATCAGCGCTCAGCGCCGAGCGCGGATGATCCAGGTCGATTGCCGGGAGTGACCCTGCC